>JANOSS010000101.1:0-46666 GCA_031415995.1 Caulobacter sp.
CTCGCCGTTTCCAGCGCGCTCCGGCGGTCGAAGAGGACGGGCTTTCAGCCAGACACGCCCTTTTGCCTTCAACCACGCCGACGGCGGGCGGGTCCTGCAACGCCAGGATCCCCGGACCGGTCGAGTATCCCCCTCGACCCAAGCCCCGCTCGATCACCCCCCGCCGCCGCAATGGTCGCTGGCCTTGCGCCCTTTCCCCGCGACGAGGTGGGGACAGAATACGGCAGGTTTGTAGGGGGCTGCGTCGATTGTCTGAACGCCCGTGTCAGCGCGCTGGAGCGTGACGACTAAAAAGCCCGTCATCCCGGGGCTCGTCCCCGGGACCCATGGGTCGACCGCACGGTCGGTGGATCACAAACCCCTTAAGGCACAACGGAACGATGGGTCCCGGGAACAAGTCCCGGGATGACGGAGATTGTATGGGGCGCTCTTGATCCGCTCTTCAGGGGGAGCACTTGCAGCGTCAATCCCCATGTCCATCCGGGGACGGCGCGATCGAAATCCCCATACTCCTGTGCCTACGCCCCCAGCACCCGCGCCCGCAGCATCGACAGCGGCAGGGGCCCCGGGAGCAGCACCGCGTCGTGGAAGGCGCGGATGTCAAAGCCCTGCCCCAGAAGCGTGCGCGCCGCCTCGCGCAGGCGGACCAGTTCCAGCCAGGCCAGTCCCTGCCCTGCCGAGGAAGCCGGGCCGATGGCGATGCGTTCAATGCCTTGCGAGACGGGCGAGAACACCGGCGGCGGGCCTTGCAGGTCATTGAGGAAGGCCGTGGCCTTCTCGACGCTCCAGCCTTTCAGGTGGATGCCTAGGTCGGCCAGCAGCCGGCCGACGCGAAACAGCATCCACTGGAGATAGCCCAGCTGCGCGAGCGGATCGTCCGCAAAGGCGCCCTCCTCGGCGGCCAGCTGTTCGGCGTAGATCGCCCAGCCCTCGGAGAACCCCGGGAAAGCCAAGCGGGTGCGCAGCGGATGGGTGCCGGAGCGTTCCTCCAGCGGCATCTGCACCATGTGGCCGGCGACGCTCTCATGGTGGACGACACTGGGCAGGGTCCAGCTGGGGCGGGTGCGGATGGTGTTGAGGTCGGCGTAATAGACGCCCGGCCTTGAACCGTCGAAGGACGGCGCCTCGCGATAGCCCTGACGGCGGGCGGCTTCGTCGGCGGAGGTCATGCGGCTCATGCTGACCGCGCGACTGCCCGGCGCGACCGTGGCGAACGACATCGGCAGGCGCGACACGGCCTTGGCCAGCCAAGCGTTCATGTCGGCGATCAGCCGGTCGCGGCCGGCGTCGTCATCGCTGTAGAGCCAGCGCTCGTCGCGGCTGAGCGCGGCCAGACGGGCGCCGACCGTCCCCTGGCTGAGCCCCTGGGCCTTCAGCAGCATATCAGCGCGGGCGGTCAGGGCCTTGGCGGCGGCGTTGGCGCGATCCCAGGCCTGGGCCGGTGTGATCTGGTCGCCCATCGCCGCCTTCAGCAGCAGGGCGTAATAGGCCTCGCCATCCTTGAAGCGTCCGACGCCGATGCCCTTGCCGGCCTTGGAGCGCAAGGCGATCAGGGCCTCGCGCTGGCGGCCCAGGGCGGCGGCGAGATCAGGCGTGGCGGCGACGGCTGTCGCGGTTTCGGCGAGACCCGCGGCGACCTTGTCGATCACAAAGGCCGGCAAGATCACGCCACTGGCGGCGTCTCCAGCGATCCGGACGGTCTCGGCGTCCAGTCGCTTGACGGTGTCAGCGGCCGCCTCGCCCGACTTCGCGGCTTCAACGGCCTTCAGCCAGGCGCCAGAGCGGGTGGTCACGACATAGGGCGAGGCCGCGCCCGTCCCGAACGGGAAGCGGCGGACGATCGCGTCCTCGGTGACGAACGCCGACAGCACGGCGTCGTAGTCCAGGCGCGCGGCGGGGCTCAAAGTGGTCGGGGAAAAGGCTCTCAGGGTCGCCAGCTTCTGGTCGGCCGGTCCGCCCTTGGCCAGCTTGTCGAGCAGGGCCTTCAGCGCCGCATCGTCGCCGCTCGCCTGTGCGCCGCCGGCCGCCAGCAGCGCCGCGCTTCCCACTGCCCCGCCCATCACGTCTCGCCGGCTGATCATGGCGTCTCTCCCGGGGTGTCTCTCTGCGGTCAGGTCTAGGCGATCTGACACCGGTGTCCAGCCATTGGCCGACTTGATCGCTCCGACCCTGCCGCTAGGGTGGCTCGAACAGCCGTTTGAGAGATCCGCCATGGCCGAAGCCTTCATCTGCGACGCGATCCGCACCTCCATCGGCCGCTATGCCGGAGCACTCGCGTCGGTCAGGGCCGACGACCTGGCAGCGGTAACCTTGCGGGCCCTAGTTGCGCGCAATCCCGGCGTCGACTGGAGCCTGGTGGATGACGTGGTGCTGGGCTGCGCCAACCAGGCTGGCGAGGACAACCGCAATGTCGCCCGCATGGCCGCCCTGCTGGCGGGCCTTGGCACCGAGGCCTCGGGCTCGACCATCAACCGCCTGTGCGGCTCGGGCCTGGACGCCGTGGGCGTGGCCGCACGGGCCATCAAGTCGGACGAGGCCCAGTTGATGGTCGCAGGCGGCGTCGAAAGCATGAGCCGCGCGCCGTTCGTTATGGGCAAGGCCGACAGCGCCTTCTCGCGCAATGCCGAGATCTTTGACACCACCATTGGCTGGCGCTTCGTCAATCCGGCCATGCGCAAGGCTTACGGCGTCGACTCCATGCCCGAGACGGCCGAGAACGTCGCTGATGACCACGGGATAAGCCGCGCCGACCAGGACGCCTTCGCCCTGCGCAGCCAGGCTCGCGCCGCCGCCGCCCAGGCCAGCGGCCGCTTCGACGCCGAGATCGTTGCGGTCAGCATCGCCCAGCGCAAGGGCGACCCGGTCGTCGTGAGCCGGGACGAGCACCCGCGCGCCACAACGATCGAGGCCCTGTCGGCCCTCAAGCCCATCGTCCGGCCCGACGGCACGATCACCGCCGGCAACGCTTCGGGCGTCAATGACGGCGCGGCGGCGCTGATCATCGCCTCGGAAGAGGCGATCAAACGACACGGCCTGACGCCCCGCGCCCGCATCGTCGGCTCGGCCGCCGCCGGCGTCGCGCCGCGCATCATGGGGTTTGGTCCCGCCCCCTCGACCCAGAAGCTGCTGGCGCGCCTGGGCCTGACCATCGGCCAGATGGATGTGGTCGAGCTGAACGAAGCCTTCGCCGCCCAGGGGCTGGCGGTGCTGCGCGCCCTGGGCCTGCCCGACGACGGCGAGCACGTGAACCCCAATGGCGGGGCCATCGCCCTGGGCCACCCCCTGGGCATGAGCGGCGCTCGCCTGGCCCTGACGGCGGTTGAAGAGCTGCATCGCCGCAAGGCCCGCTACGGGCTGGCGACCATGTGCATCGGCGTGGGCCAGGGCATCTCGATGGTGGTGGAAAGGGTCTAGCCGTTTGCGCCGTCATTCCGGCCGAGCACGACATGCGCCGGGATGACAAGCTTTGGTTGCGCGTGACAACGGCGCTTCCCCCTGCTCATCTGGGCCCTGGCCAACCGTGAGCGTCCGCATGTCCCTTCGCGCCGTCCTTCTTGCCCTGACCCTGACAGCGCTGGCGACCGGCGCCCACGCCCAGCATGTCACCGGCGGCAAGCTGGTCCCGGCCAAGGCCGACGCCGACGGGATCAGGGCCTGGAAGGGCTTGCCCTACGCCGCCCCGCCGATCGGCGCCCTGCGCTGGAAGCCGCCGGCGCCGGTGGTCGCCTGGAAGGGCGAGCGAGCGAGCGACCGGTTCGGGCCCAACTGCGCCCAGCCCAAGGTCTATAGCGACATCGACCCCTACACCCCCGCGATGTCGGAGGACTGCCTGTATCTGAACGTCTGGAGCCCGGCCAAGACGCGCGAGGCGTTGCCGGTGTTCTTCTGGATCCATGGCGGTGGCTATGGCGCGGGTTCCGGCGCCGAGCCGCGCCATGACGGCGTCGCCCTCGCGAAAAAGGGCGTAGTGGTGGTGACCATCAACTATCGCCTGGGCGCCTTCGGCTTCCTGGCCCATCCGGCGCTGACCAGGGAGTCGCCCCACAGGGCCAGCGGCGACCAGGCCCTGGCCGACATGATCGCGGCCCTGCGTTGGTTGCAGGCCAATATCGCCCTGCTGGGCGGCGACCCCGACCGGGTGACCATCGCCGGCGAGTCGGCGGGATCGGACGCCGTCAGCCGGCTGATGGCCTCGCCCCAGGCCAGGGGTCTGTTCCAGCAGGCCATCGGCCAGAGCGGATCGGCGTTCGGGACCCTGGGCAAGGACGAGACCCTGGCTATGGGCGAGGCCAACGGCCTGGCGCTTGGTCGCGCCCTGGGCGGCGACAGCCTGGCGGCCATGCGCCGACGCTCCACCGAACAGATCCTTGCGGCCGTGACCGCGCCGACCGCGCGTCTGGCCTTCCGCCCGATCCTCGACGGCTGGATCCTGCCAAGGCGCGCGGCCGAGATCTTCGCATCTGGGCAGCAAAGCGACGTGCCCCTGCTGGTCGGCTGGAACCGTGATGAAGGCAGCCTGCTGGAAGGCGGGGTCTTTGCCGGCCGTACCCTGCCCGAGGCGCTGAAGCTGACCTTCGGCGACAGAGCGGCCGAGGCGGCGAAACTCTATCCCCACGACACGCCCGAGCAGATGATCCGCTCACGGATAAACTTCGCTGGCGACACCTGGATGGGCCTGCCGACCTGGTCATGGGCCGTGGCCCAGACCCGAACCGGCAAGGCGCCGGTCTATGCTTTCCGCTTCGATCACGCGCCCAAAACGCCCGACGGATGGTTCGGCGAGGGCAATCGCGGCAAGTCACTGGGCGCGTTCCACTCGGCCGAGATCGTCTATGTGTTCAACCATCCGGACAATGGCGGGGCCTGGAGCGTTGACGACACCGACCGCCGCGTGGCCGACGTGATGTCGTCCTACTGGGCCAATTTCGTGAAGACGGGTGATCCCAACGGTCCCGGCCTGCCTGCCTGGCCGGTCTATGACCCCGAAGGTGACGCGCGGAAGCTGATCATCGACGCCGAAATCCGCGTCATCGCCGATGACGACCAGCCCCGTCTGAAGTTTCTGCAAGCCGAGGCACGACGCGCCCGGCGCTGAGCGGCAAAGTTCGCTAGTGACAACGCTGTCAAGTTAGCGCTAACTTGGACCTGAAGGCGCGCGACACGACGCGTCGGCAAGCAGGGAAGATGCGCATGACCAGGATCAACAGGGCCCTGACGGCCGTCGCCCTGACCCTCGCCTTTGGCGCAAGCGCCCGGGCCGAGGACGCTGCGGGGCCGATCCGCCTCAACCAGTTGGGCGTCGAGACGACAGGTCCCAAGCGCGCCATGCTGGCCGATCCCTCGAAAAGCCCCATGGCCTGGACCCTGCGCGACGCCAGGGGCGCGAGCGTGACCAGCGGCCACACCAGGGTGTTCGGCGCCGACGCCGGCTCAGGCGAACATATCCACCAGATCGATTTCAGCGACTTCAAGGGTTCGGGCGACGGCTATCGCCTCAGCGTCGGCGCGGCCCAGAGCCGGCCCTTCGCCATCGCCGGGCGCCTCTATGGCGCGCTGAAGGCGGATGCCCTGGGCTTCTTCTACCAGAACCGCGCCAGCATTCCGATCGAGGCGCGCTTCGTTCAGCGCCCCGACCTGGCCCGCCCGGCCGGCCACGCCCCCGACAAGGCGACCTGCTTCAACAAGGCCGACGAGCGCGGCCAGGTCTGGGCCGGCTGCGACTACACGCTGGACGTCAGCCGGGGCTGGTACGATGCGGGCGACCACGGCAAGTACGTCGTCAATGGCGGCATCTCGGTGTGGACCCTGTTGAACGCCTACGAGCGCGCCGTCGTGCTGGGCAAGGCCCCGACCCTGGCCGCCTTCGCTGATGGCAAGGGGAAGATTCCCGAGAACGCCAACGGCGTCTCCGACCTGCTGGACGAGGCCCGCTGGGAGATGGACTTCCTGCTGGCCATGCAGGTTCCCGCCGGCAAGGCCCTGGCCCTGCCCGTCGGCCATCAACAGGTCGGCCCGGCCGGTCGCCTGGTCCTGACGGAGGTGGACGCCGCGGGCATGGCCCATCAGCGCCTGGCCGATGAGCGCTGGACCGCCCTGCCCACGGCGCCGGCCGACGACAAGGAAGTCCGCTACCTGTATCATCCCACCACCGCCGCCACCCTGAACCTGGCCGCCACGGCGGCCCAGGCCGCGCGGATCTGGAAGACCATCGATCCGGCCTTCTCGGCCCGCTGCCTGGATGTCGCCAAGCGCGCCTACGCCGCCGCCCGGCGCAACCCCGAGGTCTATGCCCTGGGCGCCTTCACCGGCAGCGGCGGCTATGGCGACGGCAATGTGGAGGACGAGTTCTACTGGGCCGCCGCCGAGCTCTACGCGACAACGGGTGCCAAGGAGTACGAGACCGCCCTGCGCACCTCGCCGCTGTTCCTGGCCGGGCCGTCTGCTTCCGGATCGGCGGCGGGTGGCAGGCCGACCGGCGACATCGGCTGGCCCTCGGTGGGCGCCCTGGGAACCGTGACCCTGGCGCTGGCGCCTAATGGTCTGAAGCCCGCCGAGATCGCCAAGGCCCGCGCCAACCTGGCCGCCAGCGCCGACCGCTATCTGGAAGACGGCGCCACCCAGGGCTACGCCCTGCCCTATGCGTCCGAGGGCTATCATTGGGGCTCGACCTCGTCGGTGCTGAACCGCGCCATGGTGCTGGGCCTGGCCGCCGACTTTACGGGCAAGGCCGCCTATCGCAACGGCGCGGTGGACGCCATGGACTGGGTCCTGGGCCGCAATCCTCTGGATCGCTCGTTCGTCACCGGCCATGGCGCGCGACCGATGCGCAATCCGCACCACCGGTTCTGGGCGCATCAGGCCGACGCCCGCTATCCCGCCCCGCCCCCCGGCGTGATCTCGGGCGGCCCAAACTCGACCAACATGAGCGATCCGGTCGCCGAGGGCATGAAAGGCCAGTGCGCGCCCCAGACCTGCTGGACCGACGACTATCGCGCCTTCACCCAGAACGAGGTGGCCATCAACTGGAACGCGCCGTTGTTCTGGGTCGCGGCCTGGCTGGACGAACCGGCCCGCTGAGGCGCAGGCGCCCGGGCCAGGCTGCGCGACACTTTGTCGCTGGAACTGGCATATCTTCGTTCATCCCGCGGGTCGTACCTAGGTAACTAGAGGCCCGGGGCGAGAGCTGGAATGCGATCTGACGGAGCGGAGGACTGGCCTCGGGGCGACACCCTCAAGCTCGCCCTTCTGGGGCAAGCGCACCGCAACAGCCTGGCCATAATTGTGGTTCAGGCCGCTGCAGCGATCGGCTTGACCCTGATCTCGCAACCTGCGGAACGGCCCTTTCACGTGGCCTGGCTGGCCGTCGTTCTGACGCTACTGGCGGCCCGCCTGGTGATCAACCTCCTGCTGGGCGCCGCCCTGGCGGGGCGGCTCCTGGCCGAACGGCTGTGGCCGCTGGCGCGCCTTAACAGTGTGGGCCTGATCGTCAACGCAGGCCTGTGGGCGCTGCTGGCCTGCATGCGTATTCCTGTCGACAGCCCTGTTTCGCGCTATGCCCTGCTCGTGGTGCTGTCAGCCCTGGCCGGCGGGACGGTCGGCATTCTGGCGCCCCAGAAATGGATAGGACGGATCAATATTACTCTGTTCCTGATCCCCGCCTCCATAACCCTGATCACCCTGGGCGGCGTCGACGCGACCCTGGGTGCCTTGGGCGTCGTGTTCTGGGTGGTCATGATCGTCGGCCATCGCAACAATCACGCTCTGCTGGTCGACTGCCTGTGGCTGCGCGACGAGAACCGCGAGTTGCTTGCGGATGTCAATCGACGCAACCACGACGCCAGCCTGCTGAACCGCGACCTGGAAAGCCGTGTGCGCGTCCGCACCGAGCAACTGGAGCGTCTGTCAGAAAAGGCTCAGGTCGCCAATCGCGCCAAGTCGCAGTTCCTGGCCATGGTCAGCCACGAAATGCGCACCCCGCTGAACGCCATCCTGGGCGAGGGTCAATTGCTGGCGCGCGAAGCGCTAACCCCGCCGCAACGCCAGCGCCTGGGGGTGATGAAGACTGCCTCTCGCGTCATGCGCCAACTGATCGACGATATCCTCGACATTTCCCAGATCGAAGCCGGCGGATTGCAGTTGCGGCTGGACGTGTTCTCGCTGGAAACCCTGGTCAGCGATATCCGCGAACTCCACCAGCCCATGGCCCGGGAGCGGGGCCTGTCCGTGACCATCGCCCTGCAACCCGATCTGGCGCGCTTCCGACGCGGGGACGCGGAAAGACTCGCCCAGCTCCTCGCCAACCTGATCTCCAACGCGCTGAAATTCACACGGCAGGGCGGTGTCACGGTCAAGATCACCGGCGACGACCAGCGGCTGCAGATCGCCGTGATCGATACGGGCATCGGCATCGCCGCGAAGGACCACGAAGCCATTTTCGAGCGCTTCGTTCAGGTCGACAGTTCTTCAACCCGCCAGGTCGGAGGGGTCGGGCTGGGCCTGGCCATCTGCCGCGAGATCTCCGAGCGCATGGGCGGTTCGCTGAAGGTCACATCCGCCCTGGGCATCGGCGCGCGGTTTGACTTCGATGCGCCGATCCCGTCGGTGGTGTCTTCCGAAGTCCCGATCGAGGACGAGGTCGGCGAGTTTGCCGGCCAGGCACCCACTTCGCTTCTGGTGGTGGACGACAACCCGGTCAACCGACGCATCCTCGCCGCCCTGGTCGAACCGTTCGGCGTCACCTGCGGCTTCGCCGTCAGCGGTCGTGAAGCGGTGGCGGCCTGGCGCGCCCAGCCCTGGGACGCGATCTTCATGGACGTGCACATGCCTGACATGGACGGGGTCGAGGCCACTCGGACCATCCGCCGTGAAGAGGCCCTGGTCGGCACCGCCCGGACCCCGATCTTCGCCGTCACCGCAAGCGTGCTGAACCACGAGGTCGAAAGCTATCTGCGGGCGGGAATGGATGGCGTCCTGCCCAAGCCGATCGAAGCCAAGGCCCTGGCGGCAACCCTGTCACAGTGCACGGCCGCCGCAGCCTAGCGTTTTCCGATAGGTGTGAAACGGTTATCGGATCGAAAAACGCTCTAAACTTCTGATTTAGAGCCCTTTTCGCCGAACCCCGATGAAGCCATCAGGTCGGAAAGGGCTCTGGCGCGGACCCGGCCTGCGGCTCTGATCGAAACCTATGGCGACGAGCGTATGTGGCGACCGGCGCTCTACTATCGCTGGGCCTATCGGGCGGACGCCCAGCTGATGAGCGGTCGAGTGGCTGCTGGGCGAAGCGCCGACACGGGCGGATATCGGACTGTTTGGGCCGCTGTTTCGGCATTTCACCTGCGACCCGACACCCGCAGCGGGCGTCGACAAGCACCTGCACGACGCACGCCGCACCTTTGCCACCCGCCTGCGCATGGCGGGCCTCACGGCCCCGGAAATCGGCGACATCGTGGGCTGGGAAGAACGGCGGGCCGAACGCCTTTTGGCGGCCGATGTCGACCGCGACAGCATCGTCAGAGCGCTCGCCGAGCACATACATCGGAACGAAGCGGGCTCAGCGACTCCCAACTTTTTCCCAACTCTCTCAAACGACGGCTGAGACAGCCTCCAAAAACCCAGCAAACGCTGGAGCGGGCGATGGGAATCGAACCCACGACATTCTGCTTGGGAAGCAGACGCTCTACCTCTGAGCTACGCCCGCGAGGCGTTCGGGTCGTCTAGCGGGTCTGGGCGGGGTTCTCAAGAGCTGCCGACGGTGAAACGGGAAGGCCTCGGCTCTCGTCCTCGATCAGCCCCTTGCCCAGCACGGCCTTGAAATGGGCGATGGTCCTGGCCAGGCCTTCCTTCAGCTGGGTCCTGGGCTCCCAGTCCAGCGCCGACCTGGCCAGGGTGATGTCGGGCTGGCGCTGGCGGGGATCGTCCTGCGGCAGGGGCTTGCGCTCGATCAGCGAGGTCGAACCGATCTGGGCGATGGTCTGCTGGGCCAGCTCCAGGATCGTGAACTCGTTGGGATTGCCGATATTGACCGGGCCGGTGAAGCCCGTGGGCGTCGCCATCATCCGGATGAAGCCCTCCACCAGGTCGTCGACATAGCAGAAGCTGCGGGTCTGCTGGCCTTCGCCATAGATGGTGATCGGCTGGTTGGTCAGGGCCTGGACGACGAAGTTGCTGACCACCCGGCCGTCATTGATCGCCATGCGCGGGCCATAGGTGTTGAAGATCCGCACCACCTTGATGTCGATGCTGTCCTGCCGGAAGCTGTCGAAGAACAGCGTCTCGGCGCAGCGCTTGCCTTCGTCGTAGCAGGCGCGCGGGCCGATCGGATTGACCCGGCCCCAATAGGTCTCGACCTGTGGGTGGATCTCCGGATCGCCATAGACCTCGCTGGTCGAGGCCTGCATGACCCTGGCCCCGGTGCGCTTGGCCAGGTCGAGCATGTTGATCGCGCCCAGCACATTGGTGCGCACGGTCATCACCGGATCATACTGATAATGGATCGGCGAGGCCGGGCAGGCCAGGTTGTAGATCTGATCGACCGGAATGAAGATCGGATGGTTGACGTCATGGTTCACGAACTCGAAGTTCGGGTGATCCATCAGGTGGGCGATGTTGTCCTTGCTGCCCGTGAACAGATTGTCCAGGCACACCACCCGGTCGCCCCGCGCGATCAGTCGGTCGCAGAGGTGAGAGCCGACAAAGCCGGCCCCGCCGGTCACCAGGATGCGAAGGGCAGTGTGTTTCTTGGCGGCGGTCTGGGCGGACATGACGGGTCTCTGCGGCGCGATCTTCACCGTGATCTGATGTGCGTAACGGGTCTCGCGCCTTGGCTCAACCGTCGCCCGCGTTGACGGATGCGACCGACGGGCGCACCCGCCCTCTCGCGGCTAGATGTGAGCGTTATTCGGCGAAGTGGATACCGGTTCGCCGCCGAAATAACGCGTCAAAACAAGACTCTAGAGCAAACGACAGGATTCAAGCATGGCAACCTTTGCTCTACTTCACCCGCTCGGTCTGGACGCCCAGCGTCGCCAGCTGCGCCTGCAGGCTGTCGGCGCCCACAAGGTGGCCGGCCCCGACCGCGACGAAACTGACGCCCGATCCGGCGAGCTTGGTCTTCAGCTGCCTGGCCCAGTCACGATTGCGGTCGGTCAGCAGCACCCCATAGACCTCGGCATAGTTGGTCTTCATCTCGGTGATGAACTGCTCCTCCAGGGCAGCGGTGTCGCCGGCCGCCCAGGCCGCGACCATGCTGTCGATCTTGGCCGGGCCGGCTTCGGCGTCGTCCAGGGTGGCCCGCAGCATCTCGACCTCGGTTTTGGTCGACATGTCGGCGAAAAAGCGGATCTGCTGTTCGGCGGTCTCCAGCGATGAGGCCGGCTTGCCCGCCGCCTTCATCTCGGCGGACACCACCTGTTCAACCCCGCTGCGTGGATCGTAGCCGGCCTTGATCACCGGCAGCATGGCCAGCGAGATCGAGGCCAGCCAGGGTCGCATGACCTCCATGGCCTGGGGCGGCATGCCTGCGGCCTGGGCCAGACCCTGGGCGCGCTTGAGGTCCTTGGCCGACAGCTTCTGCGACAGCGGGGTGGCGCGATCCAGGCCGTACTGCATGACCAGCGGCTGCATGACCGCCGGGTCATCGGCGCCCAGGACCTCGATCACCAGATCGTCGCTGGCCTTCAGGGCCTGATCGATCCGGGGCGAGCGCCACTGAGTCGCCGGCTTCAGCACGTGAACCGTGCCGAACAGGTAGATCGTCGAGTCCTGGTCCTTGATCACCCACAGGGCGGGCTCGGCGGCGGCTGGGGCGGCGAGGCCAAGGGCCAGCAGGGAAACCAGGCCGATGGCCGTGCGGCGGGCGGACTGGAAAACGGATCGAAACATGTGATTCTCTGAACGGATGCGAGGACGAGTTAGGGGCGAAGCCTCGCCGGGCGCAATCAGGCCCGGCGAAGGCGGCTATTTCAGGAAGCGCTCGACGGCGGCGGCGAAGGCACTTGGCTGGTCGAGCATGATGAAGTGAAAGGCGCCGTCGATGCGCTCCAGCCTGGCCCCGGCCAGCTTGGCATAGGCGCCGATATAGGTCTGGTCGACCAGGGTCTGGGGCGCGGCCATGGCCGGATCATAGGGGTAGAGGATGGTGGTCGGCGCGGTGACCGCAGCCAGATCGCCGCGCAGGTCGGTGGTCAGAACATCGTAGAGAGCGCGCGCCACGACCGATTGCGACGAGGTGCTCGACCACTCCAGGGTGGCCCTCAGGCCGTCCTGCGCCTTGACCAGGCGGGGCATGGTCGTGGCCTGCTGGGCGGCGAAGGTCTCGGCCGACATGGCGGTCATGCCGTCGCGCAGGGCGATCGCCTGCGGCCTGACGGCCTCGACCGTGGCGGCCGGCGAGAACAGCACCGCATAGAACGGCAGGCTGTCGACGATCATCAGGCGGCTCAGATCCCCGGGATGGCGGCGGGCCAGCATCAGGCCGGTCAGGCCGCCCATCGAATGGCCGATCACGGCCGGCGACTTCAGGCCGGCGCTCTTGATGTAGCGGTCGACGGCCTCGACCAGCGGCTCCAGCACAGGCCCTTCAGCATTGCCGCCGACCGGCGCGCCGGCAAAACCGGCGACCTGAACGACATGGACGCGATAGCGGCCCGACAGCTGCTTGACCGTGGCGTCCCAGACCGCGTCGGAAGAGGCCAGGCCAGGGATCAGCACCACATCAGGCCCCTGCCCGCTCACCGTGACCGAGATGCGGTCGGAGGCCGCCGGCGTGGCGCCGTGGGCGTGGCGGTTTCCAAAGACGCCGGTGGCGGCGAGGATGGCGATCAGGCACGCGAAAGCGCGCACCGAAAAACGGCGGTTACAGATGGCGATAGTCCTTGTTCGAGGGCTGGAGGGCGGCGGTTTGGCCCCGCCGCGATCGGGGGAGGCTAGGCCTCGTCCTGGAAGATGGATTCGATGGGTTGACTGAAGAGCCGGGCGATCTTGAAGGCCAGCGGCAGGCTGGGATCGTACTTGCCCGTCTCCAGGGCGTTGATGGTCTGGCGCGAGACCTCCAGCCGTTCGGCGAGATCGGCCTGGCTCCAGTCGCGCTCGGCGCGCAGCACCTTGAGCCGGTTCTTCACTGGTACCTCCTGCTGACGAAGGGCTGAGCCAGGCCAAAGCTGCCGCAGAACAGCGGGAAAACCAGATAGAGCGGAATGTGCGGCACGACGTCGGCGTTCTCGAGAAAGCCCCAGGCCGTGCAGGCCGACAGCGTGATCCCGACCCCCCACAACATCGACTGGACCAGGACCGAGCGGATGAACTCGTCGGTCTCCTCGATCAGATAGAGGCCCATGATGGCGATCACCGCGATGACCGGGAACGCCGGGGCGATGGCCAAAATCCAGAGCAGCGGCCCGGTCGGCTCAAGCGTGCTGATGGCCCACAGGGCGCCGGACAGCACGACGACATAGGCGAGCATGGCGGGGATGAACCGGGCGATATAGCGGCGGCCGGCGGCGGTCGTTGACGTCTTCATGTCGGATATCCTCGTTTCAGATCAGCGCTGACGCAGCCACCAACCGGTCCAGACCAGGCCGTAGCCGACCAACTGGGCGATCAGCAGGGAGGCAAAGCCGAAGGTGAGCCACTCGCCCGGGTCATGCGGGCCCAAAACGGCGACAAGGCGCTCCGTGCTGATCAGAGTGGCGATGGGCAGGATCACCAGCATCCCGCCGGTCCCGCCCCAGAACCAGGCGAACTTGTGAGCCTCGCGCGCGGCCTCGTCGATGTTGCGCCAATAGATGACGGACACCCAGAACAGCGCCACGACGAGCACCAGACTTCCACCGAAGATCAACGGCTGCGGCAGCGTTACGTCGAGGCCGCTCAGCAGCCCGCCTCCAGCGCCGAGGATGCCCCCGACAATCCCTGAGCCCAGTAACAGCTTCTGCGCCAGACCCTGCCGCGCCGCTTGGCGGCCAACACGCTCGTTCATGACAAGCACCCCTATCTAAATGACAAGGGTATTTGTCACATGCGTCCGCTGCATGTCAAGCGTGCTTATCTTTTTGTATGGGAGAGTCGACTAAATGTAAGGTCCGTCAGTTCTTCAAGCGGCCTTGGGCAGATCGAAAATGTCGCGGGTCTCATCGCCCAGAACACCACGCCAGTGGATGGCCTCCATCGTGTGGCGTTTCAGGGCTCGGGCCAGAACGCCCCGGCTTATGCAGGTGCGCATTTCCCAGCCGTAGCGCGAGAAGCGGTCGCCAAAGTCGGCCCAGCGGATAACCCGACCGGCGGCATCCTGTCGCCAGATGGCCTTGTCGCAGGCCGGGATGCGGGCGCAGGCCTCCCAGGCGCGGATACGGATGGCGAGAATGGCGAAGGGGTCACGGCGAGATTTTGGCACGCTTGAAGCTCCGGCGGTCGATCGGCCAGAACGCGAAACGCGACTGATCTCTCCGCCCACTCAAGCTATCACTTGCGGCCAACTGTAGAAGGCCCACCACATCTAGTGTGACGCCGTGCCGCGCGACAGGCGATGCGACATCGGCTGGCTGAAAATCACTCTTTACGGGAGCGCCGAATCCGCTTGTCGCGGCTAGAGCCCTTTCCGACCTGATGGCTTCATCAGGGTCCGGCGAAAAGGGCTCTCAATCAGAAGTTTCGAGCGTTTTTCGATCCGATAACCGTTTCACACTTATCGGAAAACACTAGCTCCAGGCCTTGAAGTGCTTGGACAGTTTCAGACCCTGGCGCTGGTAGTGTGACCCGCTCTCGCCGTACAGCCGTACTGGCCGCGAGGTCAGGGGCTCATAGACAAGACGGGCGACGGTCTGGCCGTCCTCCAGCAAGAACGGGGTTTCGTGACTGCGCACTTCCAGCACGCCCTTGGAGCCGACAGCACCGGCTTCTTCAGTGCCGAAGCCCGGATCGAAGAAGCCGGCATAGTGGACGCGGAACTCACCGACTGAGGGATCGATCGGAGTCATCTCGGCCGCTTCCATCACCGGGATCTCGATGTCGTCCTTGGAGGCCAGGATGTAGAACTCGCCCGGATCCAGCAGCAGCTCGCCGTGGCGGGTTTCCAGCGGCTCCCAGAAGTCGCGCGGATCGTGGCCGTCCTCGCGGTCCAGGTCGACGACGCCGGCGTGGCGCCGTCCGCGGAAGCCGACGATGCCGCCCATGCCGGGCGACAGGTCGACACCGACGCTGCGGATCGACAGCTTGGCCGGCTCGCCGCGCTTCAGGCGCAGCTGGTTCAGGCGCGTACCCGACCGCACCAGCACCGAAAAGGTCTGGGGCGCGATCTCCATGTAGAGCGGCCCCTCATAGCCGGCGTCGACGTCGTCAAAGGCGCGGCTGTGATTGGTCAGCAGGCGCACGAACACGTCGACCCGCCCGGTCGAGCTCTTGGGATTGCCGCGCGCCGAGATATTGGCCGGCAGGGCCAGGCTCTCCTGAAGTTCGGCGATATAGACGCAGCCCTTCTCCAGCACCGCCCCCTTGGTCAGGTCCAGCTCGTGCATCGCCACGTCTTTCAGACGCTCGGACACGCGCCGCCCCAGGCCTGGCAGGAACGAGGCGCGGACCCGCCAGGCGCGCGCGCCCAGGCGCAGATCCAGGCTGGCAGGCTGCACCTGGTCGACGTCGAATGGCGTCTGAGAGGTGATCGCCTCCTGGGCGATGAGATCTTCGATGGTCTGGCAGGGCAGAATCCCTGCGGCGTGGGCGTCGGTCATTGGCGCGACAGTCGCTAAAGCTCGCCTGGAAGGCAAGGCTGGAGCGAGGCTGGCTCGCCTCAAGCAATTCTGATGTTGAAATCAGGCCGCATCGCCTTGACCGTGCGGGCCGCTGAACCCCTTATGCCGGCCTTTTCCGCGCCGAAGAAGGAAGACCCCGTGGCCGAGGACCCGAAAGACTGGGACATCGCGACCAAGCTGATCCGCGGGGGGCTGGCCCGGTCGCAACATATGGAGACCGCCGAGGCGCTCTACCTGACCCAGGGCTTCACCTATGACAGCGCCGAGGGCGCCGACCGCCGCTTCTCCGGCGAAGACCCGGGCTTCGTCTATTCGCGGTTCAACAACCCGACCGTGAAGATGTTCGAGGACCGCCTGGCTCTGCTCGAAGGCGCCGAAGTCTGCCGCGCCCAGGCCACCGGCATGGCCTCGATCAATGCGTCGCTGATGGGCCTGGTCAAGGCCGGCGATCATGTCGTGGCCGGTCGCGCCCTGTTCGGTTCGTGCCGCTGGCTGATCGCCGAGTGGCTGCCGCGCTTCGGCGTCGAGACCACCTTCGTCGACGCCACCGATCCCAAGGCCTGGGAAGCGGCCATGCGCCCCAACACCAAGGCCGTGCTGATCGAGACGCCATCCAACCCGGTGCTCGAGATCACCGACATTCGCGCCGTCTCCGAGATCGCCCACGCGGTCGGGGCCAAGGTCATTGTCGACAACGTCTTCGCCACCCCGATCTTCCAGCAGCCGCTGAAGCTGGGTGCCGACATCGTGGTCTATTCGGCCACCAAGCACATCGACGGTCAGGGCCGGGTTCTGGGCGGGGCCATCCTGACCAGCGAGGCGATCGCCGAGGAATGCTATCGCGACATGCTGCGCCACACCGGCCCGTCACTGTCGCCGTTCAACGCCTGGGTGCTGGTCAAGGGCCTGGAGACGCTGGACCTGCGCGTCCGGCGCCAGACCGACACTGCGTTTGCCCTGGCCAATGTCATCGCCGAGCACAAGAAGACCCAGAAGGTGCTCTACCCCTTCCGTCACGACCACCCGGGCCACAACGTCGCCAAGTCGCAGATGACGGGCGGCGGCACTGTGGTCGCCCTGGACCTCGGCAGCCGAGAAGCTGCGTTCAAGTTCCTGAACGCGCTGGAGATTGTCGACATCTCCAACAATCTGGGCGACGCCAAGTCGATGGCCACCCATCCGCCGACCACCACCCACCGCTCTGTGCCAGAGGCCGAACGTCCATCCCTGGGCGTCACCGAAGGCGGCGTGCGCCTGTCGGTCGGTCTCGAAAGCCTTGCCGATCTAACGCGAGATGTGACCCGTGCGCTCGACCAGGCGTGAAACCTCCCCGCCGCTGCAGCGGATCCGCAAACGTCGCGGCGCCGATGGCGGAATCTATGAAGCCCGCACGCGCGACATCGTCGTGCGCGTGGCACCCGTCTACCTGCCCGAGGAATCCGCGCCCGAGGAAGGTCTCTATCTTTGGTCCTACACGGTGGAGATCGAAAACCATGGCATCGAGACCGTGCATCTGGTCGCCCGCCGCTGGGCGATCACCGACGCGCTCAATCGCTGCAACGAGGTCGAGGGCTCGGGCGTGGTCGGCGAGCAGCCCGAACTGAAGGCCCGCGAGGCGTTCAGATACGTCTCAAACTGCCCCCTGCCGACCTCGTCGGGCGCGATGCGCGGCAGCTACCAGATGATGACCGAGGGCGGCGACGTGTTCGAAGCCGAGATCCCGGAGTTCTCGCTGCACCTGCCGGGCGCCGCGCGGCGGTATAATTAGGGACTATGCCCTGCCCGTAGCGCGGACGGGCGATCACATATGGCCGAAAACGTTTGTCATCCCAGACAAGCGCGCAGCGCGCCGATCCGGGACCGACGCCTGAACTCAGCGCTTCCGGCGGTCCCTGATCTGCGCCCGGCTTTTGCCGGGCTTTTCCGGGATGACGGCTTGCTCCCTCGGCAAGCCGTAGGCAATAGCCCTGCCCGCAAGCAGCGACTTGGCCCTACCCCACCGAGGCCGGATCGACCGCATAGACCCGCGAGCAGTATTCGCATGTCACGTGGATCTTGCCGTCGGGCTCGACCATCTCGGCCTTTTCCGCCTCGGTGAACGACTGGATCACCACGGCGATACGGTCATCAGAGCAGCGACAGAAGGAGCGCAGCGGCTTCTCCTCGATCAGGCGCACGCCGTCCTCGTTGAACAGCCGCCACAGCAAGGTGGGCGAGTCGATCGTCGGGTCGATCAGCTCGTCCTCGCCGGTGGTTTCGAAGAAGGCCTGGGCGTGGTTCCAGGCTTCCTTGGTCTCGCCGCGCGTTTCGTCGCCGGCGATCGACTGGATCAGGATGCCGCCGGCGCGCCACTTCAGACCCTCGCCGCTATCGGCCTGGCCAACGGCCAGACGCACGCGGGTCGGGGTCTGTTCCGACTGCTGGAAATACTGCTCGGCGCACAGGGCCAGGGTCTCGCCTTCAATGGGCGTGACCCCCTGATAGCGATCCATGTCCGGGCCCTGATCCAGGGTCATGATGAACACGCCCCCGCCCAGCAGGGTCTTGGCGCCCGGGCGCACGAACCCTTCCGAGGCCTTGGCCACCTCCTCGGCGTCGAACCGGCAATAGCCGCGCAGGCCGCCGCTGGTGTCGTAATCGACCACCACATAGCGCACGGGGCCATCGCCCTGGGCCTGGACGATCAGCCGCCCCTCGAACTTCAGGCTGGAGCCGACCAGGGCGGCCAGAGCGCAGGCCTCGCCCAGCAGGTTGGCGACGGGCTCTGGATAGTCGTGACGGGTCAGCACCTCGTCGACAGCGGCGCCCAGGCGCACAAGGCGGCCGCGCACGGGCAAGCCTTCGATCTGGAAGGCGGACACGATGTCATCGAGGGCAGGCATGGCAGTGGTGTCGGTCATGGGGCGGTTAGATAGGGGCTTCCAACAAAAATGCGAGCCCCTAGATGCGCGGCCGCCTGATGGGACCGGAGCCTATCCAATATGGGTACGGTACGGGGTAAGACCCATTGTCGGGCGTCGAGAGTCGGAGCACCCCAGAGAGGTCGCCGCTTTTGCCCATACGCGGCGACAAAGCCGGCCAGTGTTCAACCCCACCGGGCACTGGCCGGTGCCCCTGCCCGCCTTAGCCGATAGCGCCAAACACCCAGGCCAGAACCGATTTCTGGGCATGGATGCGGTTCTCGGCCTCGTCCCAGGCCAGAGAGCGCGGGCCATCGAGCACAGCATCGGTGACTTCCTCGCCCCGGTGCGCCGGCAGGCAGTGCAGGAACACGCCATCAGGCGCCGACAGGTCCATTAGCGCCTCGTCGACCTGATAGGACTCCAGCGCGGCAAGGCGCTCGTCATGGTCGGTGTCGCCCATCGAGACCCAGGTATCGGCCACGACCACGTCGGCGCCGCGCACAGCCTCCCGGGGATCGTCGGTCATGCTCACCAGGCCTTGCAGGTCCTGAGCGCGCGCCAGATCGATCAGGTCGGGGTGATAGACCGCCGGACAGGCGATCTTCAGCTTGAACCCCAGCAGCGGCGCGGCGTGGATGAAGCTGGAGCAGACATTGTTGCCGTCACCGACCCAGGCGATGGTCTTGCCGCCCACGTCGCCGCGATGCTCTTCGATGGTCAGCAGGTCGGCCATGATCTGGCACGGGTGGCTCTTGTCGGTCAGGCCATTGATCACCGGCACGGTCGAGACCTGGGCGAAGCGCTCGACGTCGGCGTGGCTGTTGGCGCGGATCATTACCGCGTCGACCATCCGCGACAGGACACGAGCGGTGTCCTCGATGGTCTCGCCGCGGCCCAGTTGCATGTCGCTCCCGGTCGAGATGATGCCGCTACCGCCCAGCTGGCGGATCGCCGCATCGAACGAGAAGCGGGTGCGGGTCGAGTTCTTCTGGAAGATCATCGCCAGCACGCGGCCGTCAGCGGGCGCATCGGCATCGACCCTGCCCTGGCCCCAGCCCTTGCGGGCGGCCTTGCGAGCCTTGGCGTCCTCCAGCATCAGGCGCAGCGTGGTGCCGTCCAGCTTCCATAGGTCGATGAAGTGCCGGGGGGTGGTCATATCGGCCAAATCCCAGAGCCCGCCCCGGCTGTCGCCGGAGCGGGTGATTTACAGTGTGAAGATCAGGCGGCCGCCAGCTTGGCGCGCGCGGCTTCGCAGGCCTTTTCCAGCTTGGCGATCGCCTCGCTGGCTTCCTCGATCGTCAGGTTCAGCGGCGGCAGCAGGCGCACGCAGTTGTCGCCGCCCCCGGCCACCAGCAGCTTCTCGTCGCGGGCCAGGACCATGAACTCGCGGTTGTTCGGGATCATCTTGATGCCGATCAGGAAGCCCTTGCCGCGGATGTCGACGATGATGTCCGGGAAGCGATCCTTCAGGCCGTTCAGTTGTTGAACGAAATAGCCGGCCACGGTCTTCACGTTGTCGAGAATCTCGGGCGTGTTGATCGTGTCGAAGGCCGCCTTGCCGACGGCCATGGCCAGCGGATTGCCGCCGAAAGTCGAGCCGTGGACGCCCACGGTCATGCCCTTGGCCGCCTCGGTGGTAGCCAGGCAGGCGCCGACCGGGAAGCCGCCGCCCAGGGCCTTGGCCACGGCCATGATGTGCGGCTCGCCGCCCACTCCACCGTCTTGGGCAGCCCACTCATAGGCGAACAGCTTGCCGGTCCGTCCCATGCCGCACTGCACTTCGTCATAGATCAGCAGGACGCCGTGCTCGTCACACAGCGAACGCAGGCTGACCAGGCAATGCTCGGGGATCGAACGCGCGCCGCCCTCGCCCTGGACGGGCTCGACGATGATCGCGGCCGTGGTCGGCAGGGCGATGGCGGCCTTGAGGGCGTCATGGTCGCCGAATTTCAGCTGGCCGTAGCCCGGCAGGCGCGGGCCAAAGCCCTCGACATAGCTGGGATTGCCCGAGGCGTTGACCGCTGCATAGGAGCGGCCGTGGAACGAGCCGTCGAAGCCAAAGATCTCGGTGCGCTCGGGCTGGCCATTGGCGGTGTGGTACTTGCGGGCCGTCTTCAGCGCGCACTCGATCGCTTCGGTGCCCGAGTTGGTGAAGAACACCACGTCGGCGAAGCTGTGGGCGCACAGCTTGTCAGCCAGCTCTTCCTGCTCGGGGATGCGGTAAATGTTGGAGACGTGCCAGAGCTTGTCGGCCTGGGTCTTCAGCGCCTCGACCAGAACGGGGTGGGCGTGGCCCAGACCGTCGGTGGCGATACCCGCCACGCAGTCCAGATACACATCGCCGTCGGTCGAGAACAGGCGCGCGCCTTGGCCTCGCTCAAACGCCAACGGGGCGCGGTTGTAGACGCCCATGATGTGCTGCTGCGAAGACTTCGAAGACGTAGGGCTGGTCAAGACCGCCTCCCAAAAAGGAAACAAGCCCCCGCGCTGTTCGCACGGGGACCGGAAGGCCGCAGGTTGTCGCCGTGGAACGACGCTCTGTCAATGAAACTGCTGTGAAATTGCGCGCGGGTGGCCGTGGGATCACGCCATCAGGTCTTCAGGCGATATCCGATGCGGAACAGATGCCAGCACCACAGGAACAGCGCGACCACCAGAGCCGCCGTGGTGACCACGCCGATCAGGATCGAGCCGTCGGCATGGCCGATGAAGCCGTAGCGGAAGCCGTCGATCAGATAGAAGAACGGGTTGTAGTGGCTGGCCGTCCGGAACGGCTCGGGCAGCTTGTCAACCAGATAGAAGGTTCCTGACAGAAAGGTCATCGGCATGATCAGGAAGTTGGTCACGGCCGACAGCTGGTCGAATTTCTCGGCCCACAGACCCGCCAGAATGCCGGCCAGTCCCAGGATCAGCGAGGCGCCGATCCCGAAATAGAAGATCGGCCAGACGTGGGCGACGCCCAGGCCCGCGCCCGGCAGCAGACCGATGACGATGGCCGTCACCGCCCCGACCACCACGCCACGCGTCGCCGCGCCCAGGGCGAAGGCCGAGACCTGCTCCAGCGGCGATAGCGGCGGGGTCAGGAAGTCCGGCGTCAGCCCCATCATCTTGGCCTGGATCAGCGACGAGGACGAATTGGCGAAGGCGTTGTTGAGGATGGCCATCATGATCAGCCCCGGGGCCACGAAATGGCCAAAGCTCACCCCGTCCACGGCCTGGCGTGCGGGGCCGACGGCGACCACGAAGACCAGCATGTAGAGCAAGGTGGTGACCACCGGAGCGGCCACGGTCTGGGTGCCCACCTTCCAGAAGCGGCGGATCTCGCGCTGGTACAGGGTGAAGAACCCGCTCCAGTTCCAGCCGTGATAATCGCGCGGCTGCGGCGGAACGACGCTGTCTGCCATGTCTCTCATAGGTTCGAGTCCCAGATTTCCCTTACGCATGTGCGCTTTGGGCTCCCAGGGCGCAAGTCGCACCCTTTCCGAATCAACATCTAGTTTCTGTGGACAGACCACTTGGCGCCCATTGTGTGCTTTAACGTTTTCTTTACGATATATGGTAGGACGACCGCCGGCGGGGTGGTCAAAACACCAGATATAGGGCCCAAGGCTTGGGGAAGCCTCGGACCCTATCAATGGCGGGAGACGGGCATGAGCTGGACCGACGATCGGGTCACGACCTTGAAGAAACTCTGGCTGGACGGGCTTTCGGCCAGTCAGATCGCCAAGCAACTGGGCGGCGTTACGCGCAACGCCGTCATCGGCAAGGTGCACCGCCTGGGCCTGTCGGGCCGCGCGGCCCCCTCGCAACCGGCGCGTCCGGCCTTCAAGGCCCCGCGTCCCGCCCGGCCCGCCGCGCAAACCATGCCGTCCGCGCCGCGCCGGGTCGTCACGTCCGAGCACACACCGACGCAAGCCATCGTGTCGTCCGGCGTCGCCCCCCCGACCCTGCCCGTCTATCGCGACGAGCAGCCCGGTTCGGCCACCGTGCTGACCCTGGGCGCCCACATGTGCAAGTGGCCAATCGGCGATCCCTCGTCGGACGGCTTCACCTTCTGCGGCCGCCGCTCGTCGGACGGCCCCTATTGCAACGAACACGCCCGGGTGGCCTACCAGCCGCAACAATCCAAGAAGAAGGCCGGCCCCACCGAGCTGGCCCGCTCGCTGCGCCGCTACATCTAACCCATAAGAACAAGTCTCTCATGCGGCCCTCCCCGTTCGTCGGGGAGGGCCTTATGCTGTGCCCATGACCGACGTCGCCGCTCCTGATTCCAACGCGCCCGCCTATTCCGTTTCGGAACTGGCCTTTGCGCTGAAGCGCACGCTGGAGACCAGCTACGCCCATGTGCGGCTGCGCGGCGAGCTGTCGAAGGTCACACATCACGGCAACGGCCACGTCTATCTGACCATCAAGGACGACAAGTCCGCGATCGACGGCGTTGTCTGGAAGGGTTCGGTACGGGGCCTCGGCGTGCGGCCCGAGCATGGCCTGGAAGTCATCGTCACCGGCAAGATCACCACCTATCCGGCCGGCTCTCGCTACCAGATCGTCATCGAGAGCATGGAGGCTGCCGGGGTCGGCGCGCTGCTGGCGCAACTCGAGCGGCTGAAGGCCAGGCTGCAGGGCGAGGGCCTGTTCGAGGCCAGCCGCAAACGCCCCCTGCCCTCCATGCCGACCGTGGTCGGCGTGATCACCAGCCCGACCGGCGCGGTGATCCGTGACATCCTGCACCGCATCCGCGACCGCTGGCCGTGCCACGTGCTGGTCTGGCCGGTGGTGGTGCAGGGCGATCAGGCCGCCGCCCAGGTGGCCGGGGCCATTCGCGGCTTCAACGCCATCACGCCAGGCGGCCGCGTGCCGCGTCCCGACATCATCATCGTCGCCCGGGGCGGCGGCTCGGTCGAAGACCTCTGGGCCTTCAATGACGAGACCCTGGCCCGCACTGTGGCGGCCAGCGACATCCCGCTGATCTCGGCGGTCGGCCACGAGACAGACACCACCCTGATCGACTTTGTCTCCGACCGCCGCGCGCCCACGCCCACGGCCGCCGCCGAGATCGCGACGCCGGTGCTGGGCGAATTGCGGGCCCTGGTCTCCGACTATGACCGCCGCCTCAACCGCAGCGGCGCTCGACTGATCGAGGATCGTCGCACCCGCCTGGTCAGCGCCGCGCGCGGCCTGCCCCGTCCCGCCGACCTGCTGGCCCTGGCCCAGCAGCGCTTCGACATCGCCGCAGGACGCCTCGACGCGGCCCTGGGCCGCAACACCGCCGTCCATGCCCAGGCCCTGCTGCGGGTTACGGCCCGCCTGTCGCCGCAGGCGCTGGGCCGCCAGCGTCAGGTCAAGGCCGACCGCCTGAGCGACCTGTCGCGCCGCATGGATCTGGCCGCCCGCCGCGCGCCCGAGCGCATCGCCCAGAACGCCCGCCTGCCCGCCCTGTGGAGCCGCCTCAACGACGCCGGCAAGCGCCGCCTGCAGCGCGACGCAGACCGGCTGTCCAACCTGGAAAAGCTGCGCCAGTCGCTCAATCCCGAGCGGCCGCTGGAGCTGGGTTTCGCCCTGGTCCGCAAGGCCGACGGCGCCCTGGCGCGCTCGGCCAGCGACCTTTTGGCCGGCGAGCGGGTCAATCTGAAGTTCAAGAACGGCGACCGCGACGCGGTGATCGACGGCGACGGCGTGATCCATTCCGTACCGCCGCCCGCCCTGAAACCGGCGCGTCCAAAGCCGACTACACCAAAACCTGATCAGGGCGATCTGTTCTGAGGCGTCGCCTTGGCGTAGAACACCCTCATGAACGCTTATGACCGCGACCTTGGAAAATCCGACGGCCTGGCCGTGCTGCACTATGGCGACGGCGAGTTCGCCGTCATGACGCCAGGCCGTTTCGTGCTGTGCGCGGTCACCGGCGCCAAGGTCTCGCTGGACGCCCTGCGCTACTGGAGCCCCGAGCTGCAGGAAGCCTATGCCACCCCCGCCGAGGCGCTGAAGCGCTGGCAAGAGAAGATCGCCTGAACCGTCGCGCGCTTCTGGCCGGCCTCGCCGTCAGCGGTGTGGCTCATACGGCCTGGGCCTCGGCGCCCGGACTGACTCTATCGGGCAAGTTCGTGCAGGGTGGCTATGCCATCGGCCGCACGGTGCCCCTTGCCACCCTCGATATTGATGGCGAGATCGTCGGCCTGGCCTCGGCAGAGGGCTGGTTCGTGGTCGGCTTTGACCGCGACGCCCCGCCGGTTGTCACCATCACCGTCACCACCGCCGACGGCTCGGCCAGCCACGAGGCGGTGATCGCCCCGGGAACTTTCGACATCCAGCGTATCGACGGCCTGCCCGCCGATCAGGTCGCGCCCGTAGACCCCATCCTGCTGGCCCGCATCGCCGCCGAGGGCGAACGCAAGGCTGCGGGCTTCAGCAGCGTCGCGGACCTGGACGCCTTCAAAGCCGGCTTCATCCTGCCTGTCGAGGGCGCGAGACGCTCGGCGCGCTTCGGGGGCCAACGTATACTCAACGGCGAGCCCAAGCGTCCCCATTTTGGGGTCGACCTGGCCGCGCCCGTGGGAGCTTCTGTGCGCGCGCCAGCTGGCGGACAGGTCGTCTTCGCCGAGATCGGACTACATTTCGAGGGCGGCCTGATCCTGATTGATCACGGCCAAGGCCTGATCACCGCCTATCTCCATCTGTCAAAAGTCGTTGTTATGGCAGGAGATTTACTCAGCCAGGGCCAGATAATCGGCGCCGTCGGCAAGGAAGGACGCGCCACGGGGCCGCACCTGTGCTGGCGCATGAAATGGCGTGGCCGCAACCTCGATCCATCCCTGATGGTCGGCGCCACCGCCCCTCGCCCGTAGCGCGAAAATAAACCATCCATTAGCCCTGACCTCACTATTCAGAAGCGGGCGCATGTGTTTATTCCCGCCTCGAGTTCCCGGTCTGACAAGGAGACGGCCACCGCATGTCGGCGGAGTATGCCAATCTGCGCTTTCTGCTGGTGGACGATAACCACCATATGCGGGCGATTGTCGGCGCTATCCTGCATGGCGTGGGCGTAAGGCACGTTCGCGAAGCCACGGACGGCGCGGAAGCGCTGCAGGCCATGCGCGAGGGCCCGATCGATATCGCCATCGTCGATTTCAAGATGTCGCCGCTGGACGGGGTGCAGTTCACCCAGCTGGTCCGCAACTCGCCAGACAGCGTCGATCCATTCCTGCCCATTATCATGCTGACGGGCTTCGCCGAGCGGAACCGCGTGTTCGAGGCTCGCGACGCCGGGATCACCGAGCTTGTGGTCAAGCCGGTGACGGCGCGCTCGCTCCTGGATCGCATCAACATCGTGATCTACCGGCCCAGGCCTTTCATCCGTTCGGGCGACTATTTCGGCCCCTGCCGCCGCCGCCGCGAAGAGCCCAACTATTCGGGCCCCTTCCGTCGGCAAGGCGAACGTCAGGACGCGCTGGAAATCTAGTCCTGGCGGACTTCGGCTTCCCTGGCGGCCAACGCTGCATAAACCTCGTTTGGCCAGCGCCGATGAACCCAGAACCATTCCGCAGGGCGCTCGCGGATGCGCTCTTCCATAAAGCTGTTGATCAGACGCACGCCGGCCTCGATGTCGGCCGTGCGGTCGCCCGTCGAGGGCACGACGATGGGCTCGTGGACCACGGCCCGGAACCGGGCGCCCTTGATCCGCTGAACTGACATCGGCTGCAGCACCGTGCCAAAGCGGATGGCCAGCCGGGTTGGCCCCGGCGCGGTGCGCGCGTCGTGACCGAAGAACGGGGCGGCCACACCATTGTTGAACTTCTGGTCGTTCATCAAGGCGACCGAGCGACCCTCCTTCATCCCTTCCAGCAACTCCCGGGCGCCGTCGCCGCCCTTGGGCGCGAACAGGCGCACGCCATAGCGAAAGCGGCTGTCCTTGATGCGCTTGTCCACATAGGGATTGTTGGCCGCGCGATAGGTCATCTCGCAGGACACGCCGCTATCGACGATGGCGGCCGGCATCACCTCCCAGTTCGAGAGATGACCAGACACGAACACCACGGGAATCCTGTTCTCGGCGATCTCGGCCAGGCGCTCCTTGTTGACGACCTCGACCCGGCCGGTGGACGGCAGGATTCTGTCCATCAGCGGGAATTCGGCGAACGAACGGCCCAGGCCGTCCCATTGAGTGACCAGGGTCTGCTCACGCCAGGCCTCGTCCCTTTCCGGGAAAGCCAGCTTCAAATTGCGCTCGGCGACCTTGTGCGCCCCGCTAAGCGGACCAAAGGTGCGCCCGATCCAGCCACCGAGACTGGACGCCGCGTCCACGCCCAGTAGGCGAAACAGGGCGATGAAGAGGTCAAAGCCCAGCGCCTCAGCGCGCCAGAGCAGATCCTGGGCCCAAGGCCGACGCTTATCCGACATGCGTTCTTAGTAGGCTGGCTTGCACGCTGCGCGCAACGTCACTTCGCCCGGCACGCGACTTGCGGCTGTTGAAGCGGACCGTTCCGTTTCGGGACGCTCGATAGATAGCAGGGGGGCTTGGCTTTCCATGGGTAACGACATCGACGTTCATCTGGGCAAGCGACTGCGCCGACGCCGCCGCCTTCTGGGTCTGACCCAGCAGCAACTGGCCGGCACGGTGGGTGTGCGATTCCAACAGATTCAAAAGTACGAGTGTGGCGCCAACCGCATCTCGGCCGCTCGCCTCTGGCAGCTGTCCGAGGCGCTGGAAGTGCCGGTTGGCTATTTCTATGACGGTCTCTCCGACCAGGTTCGCCGCGAAGCCGCCGGCGAAGCCGAGGGCGGCGAGATGTTCGCGCGCAAGGAGACGCTGGATCTGATCCGCGCCTACTACCTGCTCGGCGAGCGTCCGCGTCGTCGCCTGCTGGATCTGGCCAAGTCGCTGAACGGCGGCGAACACGCCGACGCGTAGTTCCTGTAGCGTACGTGCGGCGGGGGCGTTAAACCCCGCCCATGACGCTTTCCGCTAGCCAGTTCACGGCGCTCGACGCCTTCATCATCGATCTCAACCGGGCTTCTGCCGGGGTGATCCTGCCGCTGTTCCGGGCGGATCATGGGCTTGAGGACAAGGGCGCCGGCAAGAACCTGCCGCGTGAAAGCCACGCCGCCTTCGATCCGGTTACGGAGGCCGATCGCGGGGCTGAGGCCGCTATCCGCGCCCTGATCTCGGAGCGTTTTCCCGAGCACGGCGTGATAGGTGAGGAGTACGGCGAGGACCGCCCCGACGCCGAGTTCGTCTGGGTGCTCGACCCGATCGACGGCACGCGCGCCTTCATCGCCGGCCTGCCTCTGTGGACCACCCTGATCGGCTTGCGCCACCAGGGCCGCCCCGTGCTGGGCTCCATCGGCCAACCCTATATGGACGAGATTTTCATCGGCCACGCTGGCAGCTCACGCCTGATCTCGCGCGGCCAGAGCACGCCGATCAAGGTCCGCGCGTGCGCGAACCTGACCGACGCCGTGATCTCCACCACCGATCCCGACGCCTGTTTCGACGGCGCCGAACGCGCGGCCTGGCTGCAGGTGCGCGCCGCCGCCAAGCTGGCCCGCCTGGGCTGCGACGCCTATGCCTACGCCATGGTCGCCATGGGCAAGATGGACATGGTCATCGAGGCCGGACTGAAATCCTGGGACATCGAAGCCGCCATCCCGGTGATCGAAGGCGCCGGCGGCATGGTCACCGACTGGCGCGGCGAACCGATCGGGCAGCATGGCGGCCAGATGGTGATCTCGGGCGACCGGCGCCCGCTGGACGAGGCGCTGGTGTCGCTCAGGCGGTCGGCGAAGTAGGCGCGACGGTACCCACCGTCTCGTCAAACGCCGTCCAGAACTGCGCCCGCATTTCGTCCCGCTCGATCAGGACCTCATGAAACGCGCCCTCCACCTCCAGGTAACGGCCCTGGGGAATACGGCCAGCGATTAACCTGAGGTCGGCGTTCAGCACCCGGGTGTCCTCGCCGGCTCCGACGATGGTCACCGGAATCGAGATCGCCTCGACGCTCGGCGAGCGGCGCAGCCAGGCACAGGCGGAAAAGGCGAAGTCCACCCAGCCCCAGGTGGCGCCGCCAAGGGCGAGGTCGCGGTTGGCCAGGAGCTGGGCCCGATAGCGCGCGTATCTCGCCTTGTCATGGGTGAGGGCGTCGGTGGCGAAGGTGTCGGCGAACGGGTCGCTGATTTCGCCGGGGGTGTAGTCGCCGGCGAACCCGGCGCGGGCCATGATCCAGGCCAAAGCCCGCGAGGCGCGGGGCGGCCGGCGGCCGGTGTCGAGACCCAGCATCGGGGCCGACAGCACACAGGCCGAAAAGCGGGCCTCGCCCCGGGCCAGGGCCAGGGTCGTCAGGCAACCGCCCATCGAGTGTCCCATGGCGATCCACGGCTTGGGCAAGCGGTCTTCGAAGGTGTCGAGCAGAGCCGTAAAATCGCTCAGAAACGGCTTGAAGCCCTGGGCGTGACCCTTGAGGCGGTCAGGCAGAAAGCGGGCCGACAGCCCCTGTCCTCGCCAGTCGTGGACCAGCACCGCGAAACCGCGATCCAGCAGGTCCTGCACGACCTCGTAATATTTCTCGATCGGTTCGCTGCGGCCCGGACTGACGATCACCGAGCCTCTGGCTCCTCCCGTCGAGGATTGGCCTTCCGGGAAAAAGCAAGCGGCGCGGAGGGTCGCCCCATCCGCGCCGACAAACCATTCAGCCGTTCCATGGTCCGGAACGGGCGCCTCGGGACTCGATACCAGAGGCGCCCGTTCCATCATGGGATCAGCGCATCTTCGCGAACAGCGCCGCCATGCTCGACTGCAGCGCCATGGCCACGCCCATGTCCGACAGCTTCAGCTTGCCGGTCATCACCGCCATGGTCGGATCCAGCGAGCCGGCGCCGATGGCCAGCAGATCGTCCATGCTCAAGGTCATGGTCAGGTCGGCGGGCTTGTCTTCGTTGGTAACCGAACCACCGTCGATGTGAACGACGCCGGCGTCCTTCAGGTCGAACTTGAGGCTCTT
Organism: Caulobacter sp.; assembly: GCA_031415995.1. Lineage (GTDB taxonomy): Bacteria > Pseudomonadota > Alphaproteobacteria > Caulobacterales > Caulobacteraceae > Caulobacter. Next base: position 29,641 of record JANOSS010000101.1, read on the forward strand.
GCCCAGTCCGCTGTCGTCGCCCACGGCGCCTTTGATACGGTCGGTGATTTCTTGCAGCGTGGCCATGAGCGCGATCTCCCTGTGTGTTCGCGTGTTGAGTGGGCGGAAGCTAGACCGAGCGACGACGGCAAGTAAACACCGTTCAGACCCGGTCTGGTTTATTTCTTCCGGTCGTAGAACCCGACCTTAGTCGGGCTTTTTGTCAACTTTACCCTTACGGCGCCCTTGAAGTCTTCCGGACGGAAATAAGGCGTTTCCTTGATCAGCGGCAGCGGCAGAGTCCGGCCGTCGGCCAAGATGGCGACCCCGCCGGCGGCCTTGACGAAGGAGATCCCGGTCATCTTGGGCAGCAGCATGCCCATCGGGCCCGCAGCCTTGCCGATCACCATATTGGCCTCGGTCACCGTAGCCGCCAGTTCGCGCGCGTCGTACTCGGTCGCGGGGTTCAGCTGCGTCGCGAAATTGAGCGTTGTGCCGACCTTGGCGTCCTCGGGCAGGTCGAGCGACAGCCTGGCCCCGCCCTCGAGCTGCGCCAGGGTCGGCAGGCGCTCGAAAGCGCCGGAGGCGTTGACGGGCAGGGGCGTGCGCGCGCCGCTCGCCTCGATCAGCGTCGCCTTCAGATTGGCCAGCGGCTTGTCGTTGAGGCTCAGCGTATAGCCAAGCCGCACCCGGGCGCGTTCGCCTGCCGGCACCTTCAGAAACTTCTCGAGAAAGGGGAAGGCCTTGGCCGCCGGTCCGGTCTTTTCGGCCAAGGCAGGCGTGGCGATCGCGGCCATCAGGGCCCCCGCCAGGAGGCGCGCCTTCAAAGGGCTCACTTGGGCTTCACAAACTTGAGGGTCATGCGGTCACTCTCGCCGATCGCATCATACTTGGCGTGACCGAAGCCCGGCTCGGCCGGCTCGCCGCGCGGGGACGAAAGGCGGGTCGGAGGCAGTGTCCAGACGCCGAAGGGGTGATCCTTGGTGTCCTTGGGATTAGCATTGATTTCGCTGGAGCCCGCCGGGATGAAGCCGGCTTCCTGAGCCATCTGAACGACATAGGCCTCCTGCACATAACCATCGGCCGCCAGAACGTCCTGGATGCGGCCGGCCTCGCCGCGGTGTTCCTCGACGCCGAGGATCCCGCCGGGCTTAAGCGCCGCCAGGGCATCCCTGAACGCCTTCTCGGCGATACCCGCCGCCATCCAGTTGTGGATATTGCGGAGGAACAGCACCAGATCGGCCGAGCCGGCCGGGGCGACCGGGCCGCTGGTTGGGCCAAACGCCGTGACCTCCACGTCGCCATAGAGCCTGGTCTTCTCCGAGAGCTTGCGCCGATAGGCCTCGACCACCTCGGCGGCGGCAGGGTCGCTGGCGTCGGCCTGCAGGGTCGGGGCGTAGAGCTTGCCCTTGGTCGACGCCAGAAACGGGGCCAGGATCTCAGTGTACCACCCTGCCCCCGGCCAGAATTCAACAACCGTCTGTGCCGGCTTCAGCTCCCAGAACTTCAGGCTCTCGACAGGGTGGCGCCACATGTCGCGGGCGCGATCGGCCGACGAGCGCCAATCGCCGCCGACCGCAGTCTCGATCGTCTCGCTTGCGGGCTTGGCGGGAGCCTTGGGCGCATCGTCAGCGGTCTTGCGTCCGCAGCCGACAAGGCCCGTCGCCACCCCGCCGACGATCAGGCCTCGCCTGGACCAGGAAAAATCCGGAAGCATCATTCCCCCTTACGAACGCCGCCAGACTATTTCGCGACCCAGGCCGAAAGGCGCCGAATCACGAAGGCTTGCGGAAGCGCAGGGTCATCCGGTCGCTTTCGCCGATCGCGTCGTACTTGGCGCGGTCGAAGGTAGGATCAGCGGGCTGTCCGCCGGGCGCAGTGCGCTTGACCGGCGGCAAGGTCCAGACGCCGAAGGGGTGGTCCTTGGTGTCCTTGGGATTGGCGTTGATCTCGGACTTGGCGTCCAGCTTGAAGCCGGCCTTTTCAGCCAGGGCGACCACTGTGGCCGTCGAAAGATAGCCATCGGCGCCCGCGCTGGTCTCTGACTTCGGATCGGCCCGGTGCTCCTCGACCGCGAGGATCCCGCCCGGCTTGAGCACGGCAAAGAAGTCGGCGAACACCTTGTCGGCGACGCCAGGCTGCACGGTCCAGTTATGAACATTGCGGGCTGTGAGGACGAGATCGGCCGAGCCCGGCGCGCCCAGAGGCGCCGATACGGAGCCAAAATTGGCGTAGCCGACCTTGCCGTAGCGGGCTTCATCGGCAAAGCGCGCCTCAAAGGCCTCCCGTCCCTTGCGGGCGCCTTCGGAGAGCTTGGGATTGGCCAGGTCGGCGACACCCGCGATGTAGCTTCCGCCCGTGCCCTTGGCATAAGGGGCCAGAATTTCGGTCCAATAGCCGTTGCCTGGAGAGACCTCGATCACGGTCTGCTTGGGCTTCACGCCCCAGAACGACAGGCTCTCATAGGGGTGGCGAGCGCCGTCGCGCGCCACATCAGCGGCCGAACGGTGCGGGGCGGCGACGGCGGCCTTGAGCGCCGCGTCTGCGGCGAAGGCTGCGGGAGCGGCGGCCAGGCAAAGCGTGGCGGCCAGCATCAGGACATGGCGACGGTGGGTCATGTTCGGGTCTCTTCCGCTTCAGGAGCGGCGACCTTAGCCGGGGTCTGGCGCGGATCAAGCCCTTACCGACCAGGGTTCAATTCAACCTCTTGAAGTCGAAAGCCTGCTCCCCACCTGTCTAATCGAAGGCGCTGGACAGCCGGGCCTTCCGGACCACAGGCGACGCCGATTTCGGGTCGCCAACGGGACGAACAGACACTGCAACCTTGCTTGATGAGAAGGATGTGACCATGCGCACCATCGACCTTTCCCCCCTGTATCGCTCTGTCGTCGGCTTCGACCGACTGGCCTCGCTGCTCGACGCCGCCGCGTCGAACGAAGCCGCCTCGGGCTACCCCCCCTACAATATCGAGCGCACCGACGAGAACGCGTATCGCATCGAGATCGCCGTCGCCGGCTTCAAGTCGGACGAATTGTCGATCGAGGTGAAGGAGAACCTTCTCACCGTCACCGGACGAAAGACCGCCAACGACGACGTCAAGCGCTACCTGCATCGCGGCCTGGCCGAGCGCAATTTCGAGCGCCGTTTCCAGTTGGCCGACTATGTGATCGTGCATGACGCGGCCCTGGCCGACGGTCTGTTGTCGATCGCCCTGAAGCGCGAACTGCCGGAGGCCCTCAAGCCCCGCACCATCGAGATCAAGTCGGACGCCGCGCCGCTGATCGAAGGCAAGACGGTCAAAAGCGAAAAGGCCGCCTGACCGGCAGCCTTGACCATCTTCTTCTGAGATCCCTCCCCTCGACTTGGGCGGCGCAGCGATGCGCCGCCTTTTTCGGGTCGAGGCCTAGAGCAAAGGTCGCCATGATTGAATCATGTCGTTTGCTCTAGAGTCTTGTTTTGACGCGTTATTTCGGCGGCGAACCGGTATCCACTTCGCCGAATAACGCTCTAGCCCGGAACCGAGAGGTCCAGGCCCTGCACCTGGCTCAGGTCGCAGTCGCGGAAGCTGGCCTTGACGGCACGGGCGCCGGTGAAGTCGGCGCCGCGCAAATCGGCGCCGTCAAACACCGCTTCGGACAGATCGGCCGTATGGGCCATCACGTAACGTAGCCGAGCCGAGGCCAGGTTGGTCAGCGTGCGGCGCTCGGGGCCCAGCGGCAGCGGGGTCAGAAACGCCTGCCGCAGATCGGCCTTGGTCAGATTGGCCCCGGTAAGCTTGGCGCCGCGCAGGTCGGCGCCACGCAGGTTGGCCGAGCGAAGGTCGGCGTTCTGGAGGTTGGCGCCCTGCAGTTGGGTGCCCGACAGATCCAGGCCCACCATACAGGCCCCTCTGGCGCTCATCGCGGTCAGGCGCAGGCCTTTGAGACGATCGCCCAGCGGACGCAGGTCTTCGCCGTCCAGCCGCGCGCATTGGCCTTCCTTGCCACCGGTCTGACACCAGCGCTGGTTGTCGAGGGCGCGTTGATAAAGTTCCTGGGCCTTGGCCAGGGCCTGGGGCGTCACGGTGACCAAGGCTCCGGTCATATTCGAGCCCAAGGTGCGGGCGGTCGAGGTGTCGACCCCGGCCATGACCGAGCCTTGCAGGTTCGCGCCTTCGAGGTTGGCCCCCTTGATGTCGGCACCATCCAGAATGGCGCCTGAAAGATTGGCTTCCTTGAGGTTGGCGCCAGACAATTTTGCGCCGCGCAGCGAGCAGTCGCTGAAATCGGCCTTGAAGGCCGAGACGCCCTCGAACTGCGAACCGTCCAGGGTGGCACCGGAAAAGTTGACCTCATCGACCTCGCCCAAGCGGGTCTCGTGGCGCAGCGTGTCGAGGCCCTTGCGGGGATGGGGAATACTAATCTGGCCTTCGCGGAAGTCGGCCTGGGTAAGGTCGGCCTGGGCCAGGTTGGCACCGCGCAGGCAGACGCCGCGCAGATCGGCGCGAACCAGAACCGCCTGGCGAAGATCAGCCTTGCGCAGGTCGCAGCCAAAAAGGTTGGCGCGGTCCAGCTTGGTGCGGACCATGCGGCAACCGTCGAGGACCGAACCGGTAAAATCAGCGTCGACGAGATTGCGGAACGACATGTCCAGACCGGACAGGTTCATGAATTTCAGGGAAGCCCGCTTGCCACCCTGCTTGCCCGTGACGAATTTCTCGTGAGCCGTCACGATCATGTCGAGCTCGGCCTGACTAAGGCGTCGTCTGCCGGCCATGCTCTCCGCGGCGGTCATGCCCTGCTATCTCTCCGGAAAAGTCTCTGCTCGCTCACAGCGACAATACCGACGATCGACGAGCGAACGGTTAAGACTGCGCGGAAATGTCGCGGCAGATCAGATGACGCCTTCGAGGCCCCTCGCCCCCAGGCGAATGGCTCCGGAGATGTCGATCTCCTTGAGGACGGCGCCGGTAAAATTGGCGCGCGACAGGTCCGCGCCGCTGAGACAGGCCTGCCGCAGGTCGGCCCGCGCCAGATCGGCATTGGTCAGCAGCACGCCGGTCAGGTCCGACGGAAGCAACCGGTCACGCCCGATCAGCAGCGGGCCAAGCTGGGAGTCGCGAAGATCCGAACCCGAAAGCTTGGCACCGCGAAGCCGCGCGCCGCGCAGGTCGGCGTGACGAAGATTGCAGGCGCGCAGGTCCGCGCCTTCCAGCTGCGCGCCCTGAAGCTGCACGCCCTCCATGTCGAGGCCGTAGAACACCGCGCCCTTGGCCGACAGGGCCGTCAGATTGAAGCCGCGGACCGACTTCAGATTGCGCAGATCGGCCTTGTCGAAGGCCGAAGGCTTGCCCTCGGCGCCACCGGTCTCGCACCAGCGCGCATGGTCAGCGATCATCTGCTCGTAGGGCATGTCAGAGACGCTGGTCCCCGATGGCTTGTCGGTCAGGGCGCCGTCCATATTGGTGTCATTGACGTTCCACTGCTGGGTCTTGGCACCCACCAGCACGGTGTTTCGCATGTCAGCGCCAGACAGGTTGGCGCCTGACAGATCGGCTCCGGCCAGGTTGGCGCCGTTGAAGTTGGCCTGCTTGAGGTTGGCGCGGACCAGTTTCGCGTCTTTCAGAATCGCGTCGCTGAAGTCGGCCTTGGTCGCCACGATGCCCGACAGGCGCGAGCGCTCGAGGTTCGCCCCGGCCAGGATGGCGCCGGTGGCATAGGCCTCCCGATGCGCCGGCTCAATGATCTTGTAGCCTTCCTTGCGGTCGGCCGAGGCGATTGAGCCCTCACGAAGGTCGGCCTCGAACAGGTCGGCGCCGGTCAGGTTGGCGCCGCGCAGGCTGGAGCCTCGCAGGTCAACGCGGCGCATGGAGGCGTCGGTCAGATCAGCACCCTGCAGGTCGGCGCCATACATGTTGGCGTTGTCGAGCTTGGCCTTGCGCAAGTCGCAGCCGACCAGCAAGGCCCCGGTGAAATCAGCGTCGCAAAGATTGCGGCCCGTGACCGACAGACCCGACAGGTCGCAGAAGGCGAAAACCGCGCGCGCGCCGCCGAGCCGAGCCGCCCACAGGCGGTCGTGCTTGGCGCAGATAACATCCACGTCATACTGCGTCAGGCGCCGATACTCCTGGCCTGTCGCCACTGGGGCAGTCATGGTGCTTACGATCTATCCCGGAATTGATGGACCCCGAGCATGCCCGCCCGGGCATTAACGCTGAGTTTCCAAGCGTTTCCGGTTCTGTCAGGCGATTGCGGGCAGCTCTTGAGCGCGGCTCTCGTCGAGGTAGCGGACCGAAACCGGCTTGAGGGCGCTGTCCAGCTCGATCACCAGCGGATTGCCGGTGGGAATTTCGACATGAACGATGTCAGCGTCCGGCACCTGGAACAGGTGCTTGACGATGGCCCGCAGGGAATTGCCGTGGGCGGCCACCAGGATCGTTTCGCCCGCCGCCAGCTTCGGCGCGATCTCGGCTTCCCAATAGGGCAATACGCGGACCAGGGTTGTGGCCAGGCTCTCGGTCGAAGGCAGGTCTTTACCCGCGTAGCGACGGTCCTTGCTGAAGTCGTATTCGCCGCCCGGCGCCAGTTCCGGCGGCGGAATGTCGTAGGACCGCCGCCAGATCGTGACCTGCGCCTCGCCATGCTTCTCAGCGGTCTGGGCCTTGTTGAGACCCGTCAGGCCGCCATAGTGGCGCTCGTTCAAGCGCCAGTCCTTGGTGACCGGCACGAAGCTCTGGCCGGCGGTGTCCAGCGCCAGGTTGCAGGTTCGAATGGCGCGCGTCTGGACCGAGGTATAGGCTTCGTCGAGATCGATACCAGCGGCCTTGATCAGGTCGCCGCCCTTGCGGGCCTGGGCTTCACCCTCCGCAGTCAGGTCGACGTCCACCCAGCCGGTGAAACGGTTCTCGAGATTCCATTGGCTTTGGCCGTGGCGGAGCAGGACGAGGGTGGGCATCGGGCCTCCTTGCGAGATGTCACGGGCGGGCTAGGCCCAGAGGCGCGCTCCGTCAAGCGCCCCCTCCCCGTCCGCGCGACACATGCTATAGGCAGGCGCATGTCTGATCGCATTTTCATGCCCCTGATGGCGCTGATCGCCATGGCGATGATCGCCCTCGCCTTGGTCTGGCCGCAAGGCTACGGCGCGCGCTCGCCCGATCCGTTCGGCTCAACCCCGATCCAGCAAACGCCTGAAATGCGGGCCAAGATCGAGCGCGAGAAAGACGGCGCCCGCCGCCGCGCGGAAGAGGCCGTCAGGGCCGTCAAGGCCGCCGGCGGAGCCGTGCAGTGAGCGCCTTTGACGCCATACTGGTTGGCCAGAGAGTCATTCTGGGCGAAGCCGAGGCGCTGAAGACCCTGTCGGACACGCTATCGGATACATTCGGCAAGGCCGTCGAAACCCTTTTCGCCGCCAAGGGCCGGGTCGTCTGCACCGGTATCGGCAAGTCCGGCCACGTTGCTCGCAAGATCGCCGCGACCATGGCCTCGACCGGTGCGCCGGCCATGTTCGTCCACGCCGCCGAGGCCAGCCATGGAGATCTTGGCATGATCGGCCAGGATGACGTGGTCCTGGCCCTGTCCAAGTCCGGCGAGGCACGGGAACTGTCTGACACCCTGGCCTACGCCAAGCGCTTCTCGATCCCGCTGATCGCCATCACCGCCGTGGCCGATAGCCAGCTGGGTCGCGCAGCCGACATCCTGCTGCTGCTACCCGATGCGCCTGAGGCCACGGCAGAGGTCAATGCCCCGACCACCTCGACCACCCTGCAGATGGCCCTCGGCGACGCCCTGGCCGTGGCCCTTCTGGAGCGCCGGGGATTCACCGCCAGCGATTTCCGGGTCTTCCATCCCGGCGGGAAGCTGGGCTCGATGCTGCGCACGGTCGGCGACCTGATGCATGGCGACCAGGAACTGCCGCTGGTCGCCGCTGACGCCCCCATGCCGGCCGCCCTGCTGGTGATGAGCGAGAAGCGTTTCGGCGCGGCCGGCGTGATCGACCCTTCTGGCCAGTTGATCGGTCTGATCACCGACGGCGACCTGCGCCGTCACATGGAAGGCCTGCTGGATCACCACGCCGATGAGGTGATGACCCGCGAGCCCCAGACCATCGGCCCCGATGCCCTGGCGGCCGAGGCCCTGAAGGTGATGAACGAGCGCCGTATCACCGTGCTGTTCGTCGTCGACAGTGGCCGCCCGGTCGGCATCCTGCATGTCCACGACCTGCTGCGGGCGGGCATTATCTAGGGGCGGGTCACGTTTCGACAATCGATGTCATGTGAGAACGCTAGCAGCGCCGGCCCTTGGTCGCTAAAGCAGCGTTCTCAACCTTGATGCGAGCCCCCGATGTTCTCTGCCCCGCGCTCCGACCTCGTTCCCAATACCGCCGCCTATGAGAACGAGCCGCTGGTCAAGGCTACAGGCTTTCGCGAGTACGACGCGCGCTGGCTGTTTGGGCCGGACATCAACCTGCTGGGCATTCAGGCTCTTGGCTTGGGCCTCGGCACCTACATCCAGGAACTGGGCCTGTCGAAGATCGTGGTGGGCCACGACTTCCGCTCCTACTCTTCGTCGATCAAGAATGCCCTGATCCTGGGCCTGATCTCGGCCGGCTGCGAGGTTCATGACATCGGCCTGGCCCTGTCGCCCACCGCCTATTTCGCCCAGTTCGATCTGGATATCCCCTGCGTGGCCATGGTCACTGCCAGCCACAACGAGAACGGCTGGACCGGCGTGAAGATGGGCGCTCAGCGTCCCCTGACCTTCGGTCCCGACGAGATGGGCCGACTGCGGGACATCGTGCTGGGCGGCAAGTTCGTCGAGCGTGACGGCGGCAAGCTGATCCGGGTCGAGGGCGAGGCCGAGCGCTTTATCGCCGATGTCGCCAAACGGGCCAGCATCACCCGGCCGCTGAAGGTGATCGCCGCCTGCGGCAACGGCACGGCCGGGGCCTTCGCAGTCGACGCCCTGCAGCGGATGGGCGTCTCCGAGGTGGTCGGCATGGACACCGAGCTCGACTACACCTTCCCCAAGTACAATCCGAACCCCGAAGACGTGGAGATGCTGCACTCCATGGCCGCCGCTGTCCGCGAGCACGGCGCGGACCTGGCCTTCGGCTTCGACGGCGACGGCGACCGCTGCGGCGTGGTCGATGACGAGGGCGAGGAGATCTTCGCCGACAAGATCGGCCTGATGCTGGCCCGGGATCTCGCCCCGCTGAACCCCGGCGCGACCTTCGTGGTCGATGTGAAGTCCACCGGCCTCTACGCCACCGACCCGATCCTGGCCGAGCACGGCTGCAAGGTGATCTACTGGAAGACCGGCCACAGCTACATCAAGCGCAAGAGCGCCGAACTGGGCGCCCTGGCCGGCTTCGAGAAGAGCGGCCACTTCTTCATGAACGGCGAGCTGGGCTACGGTTATGACTGCGGCCTGACCGCCGCCGCCGCCATCCTGGCCATGCTGGACCGCAACCCCGGCCAGAAGCTGTCGGACATGCGCAAGGCCCTGCCAGTGGCCTTCACCTCCCTGACCATGAGCCCGCACTGCGGTGATGAAGTGAAGTACGGCGTCGTCGATGACGTAGTGAAGGAATATCAGGACCTGTTCGCCGCCGGTGGCTCGATCCTGGGCCGCAAGATCGTCGAGGTCATCACCGTCAACGGCGTGCGGGTGCACCTGGAAGACGGCTCGTGGGTGCTGGTCCGCGCCTCGTCCAACAAGCCCGAGATCGTGGTCGTGGTCGAAAGCACCAGCTCCGGGGACGACATGCGGGCCCTGTTCCGCCAGGAAGTGAAGCCGCGTCTCGGTGACCGGGTCGGGAAGTACAACCAGGAAATCTGAGGCTTTCCGCACGCACAGCGCCGCTTGGGGCGCTGTGGTTTGTCGCGGCGAGGATCTCAGGCTTTGGTCTTGGCGCCGCCCTCGGGCAGGGCGATCAGGAAGATGGCCAGGGACGAGCCGATCAGGCAGACGAACATCACCCCGGCCATGGGCCTGGCCGTGCCGTCATGCAGAACGCTGCTGATCCAGGATGCGATGGCGCCCGAGCCGAACGAGGCCGCGCCCATCAGGGCCGAGGTCGAGCCCGCCCGCAAGGGATCGATGCTGAGCGCGCCGGCCATGGTGTTGCCGCCCATCAGGCCATAGGTCGACAGCGACAGGAACAGCAGCGGCAGAACGGTCCACTGCCCGCCCAGCCCCGACCAGGCCGCCCCGACCAGCAGGAAGGCGAAGACCAGCGAGGCGACGCTGGCGCGCATCAGCACGCGGTCGGGCGTCGTGCGGCGCAGCAACAGCCGGTTGACCTGGCTGGCGCCGATAATGCCCACGGCGTTCAAGGCAAAGATGATGTTGAAGGCCAGCGGCGAGTGGCCGTAGGTGCTCATGATCACATCCGGACCGCCGGAAATATAGGTGAACAGTACCGCGCCGTTCAGCGTGCCGGCCACGCCATAGCCCACCAGCCGCCGCATGCGCAGCAGGGCGCCGAACGCCTTGAAGGGGTTTTCGGACCGCGCCTGGGCTTCGGTCTCGGCCGAGCGCGACTCGCTCAGGCCCAGCGCCACCCAGACGCCGATGGCCAGCCCGAAGACCGCCAGCACCCAGAAGACCGCGCGCCAGCCGGCGACCAGCTGGATCACGCCCCCGACCTGCGGGGCCAGCACCGGGGCCAGCCCCATGATCAGGGTCATCAGCGACAGGACACGGGCGGTGTCGGCATGGCCAAACCGGTCGCGCACCACCGCCCGGGCGACTACCGCCCCGGCGCAACCGCCCAGAGCCTGAACGAACCGCGCGGCGATCAGGGCCTCGATCGTCGGCGCCAGGGCGCAGGCCACCGACGCCAGAAAATAGACCGCGACGCCAAACAGGATCGGACCCCGACGCCCTAGTCGGTCTGAGGCTGGGCCATAGATGAACTGGCCGATGGCCATGCCCGCAAAGAAGGCGGCCAGGGTCGCCTGGGTCTGCCCCGGAGCAGCCTGCAGTGAGCGGCCGATCGCCGGGAGGCTCGACAGGTACATGTCGATCGACATCGGGCCAAAGGCCGTCAGGGCACCCAGCAGGAGGACCAGCCTCCAGGGCGTTGCGACAGGCGGTTCGGCGACGGTCATGCGGCCTTCTACTCTCGTTTGACGCAACGTGAACCCCTCAACCGGCTTGCGGTGCGAGGTTTGGACCGTCACGGTGATCAACAATCAGATAGGGCAGGAAAGCCGCAGGAGACGTCGATGAGCCGCACCGAGGAGCATCCGCTGGCCCCGCCCATGCCGCAGCCGTCGTTCGCGACGGTCAATGGCATCCGCATGGCCTATTATGAGGCCGGCCCACGCCAGGGCGTTCCCATCGTGCTGTGCCACGGCTTTCCTGAATTCTCCTATTCCTGGCGACACCAGATCGCGGCGCTGGCTGCGGCCGGCCGGTGGGTGATCGCGCCAGACCAGCGCGGCTATGGTCTGACCGATAGTCCCGAACCGGTCGCGTCCTATGACATGGACAACCTGACCGGCGATCTGGTCGGACTTCTGGACCATCTGGGCGTCGAAAAGGCCGTCTTCGTCGGTCACGACTGGGGCGGCATCATCGTCTGGGCCATGCCGCTGCTGCATCCCGATCGCTGCGCCGGGATCATGGGCCTCAACACCCCATTCACCCCTCGCCTGCCGATAGATCCGATCGAGATGTACCGCCGCGCCTATGGCGACGAGATGTACATCGTCCACTTCCAGAAGCCGGGTATCGCTGACGCGCTGCTGGGCGCCGATCCCGGCAAGACCATCCGCTTTTTCATGCGCGCGCCCGGCGACAGCGTCGAAGCCTTTGAAGCGCGCCCGCAGGAGCGCAAGAGCCTGGCCCTGCAGGAAGGCCTGGCGCGCTACAATCCTGCCAGCGACCCGTTGCAGTTCCTGCGTCCCGAGGAACTGGCCGTGTTCACCGAGACCTTCGAGCGCACCGGCTTTACCGGCGGCATCAACTGGTACCGCAACTTTACCCGCAACTGGCAGCGCGCGGAGCACCTGCCCCGTCGCATCGACGCCATCCCCTGCCTGATGATCATGGCCGAGCACGACGTGGTCCTGCCGCCGTCGCTCTGCGACCGCATGGGCGAGCAGATCGAAGATCTGGAGAAGGTGTTGATCAAGGGCAGCGGCCACTGGACCCAGCAGGAGAAGCCGGCAGAGGTCAATGCGGCCATGCTGGACTGGCTGGATCGCCGCTTTCCGGCCTGACGCGTCAGGGCCGGCCGCTGGCCAGCGCCTCGGCGCGCCGACGCATTGCCGCCGCAAGCTGCAGCAGGGCCAGTGCCGAGGTCTCGTCGCGCTGGGCCGCGCGCATCGAATAGACCTGGGCCAGGGCGAACAACGCCTCGACGCGATCAACGCCGCCATCGGAGAAGGTCTCGCCGATCGTGCGGTCCAGTTCCGCCAGCTGGCGCGGGGTGAGCATGCCCAGCAGCTCTTCGTCGGTCAGATCTTCAGGCGAGTCCATGAGCGGAACATAGCAACTCGGCGGCAGGACGCATCCCCGAACGGCGTCGGTCGATCTTTCGTTCACAGGACGAGGTGAAGCGCGTTAGGTTCAGGGCATGGATCGCAACGCTTCCTCCAACGTCATGTCCTCGATCGGCCGGCGCGGCCTCTTTCGTGATGTCGAACCCTATTCGTTCGGCTGGATGCCTACCGGCGGACCGCACGAGATCTATTACGAGGAATGCGGCAATCCGCGCGGCAAGCCGTGCGTGATCCTGCACGGCGGCCCCGGCGGGGCGGTCAATCCGACCATGCGCAGGTTCTTCGACCCGGCCAAATGGCGCATGGCGCTGTTCGACCAGCGCGGCTGCGGTCGCTCGCGCCCCAATGCCAGCCTCGACGACAACACCACCTGGAGCCTGATCGAGGATATCGAGAGGCTGCGCGAGCATCTTGGCGTCGAGAAGTGGACCGTGTTCGGTGGCTCATGGGGTTCGACCCTGGCCCTGGCCTACGCCATCAAGCATCCCGACCGCGTCGAAGGCCTGGTGTTGCGCGGCATCTTTCTGCTCACCGAGAAGGAACTGCGCTGGTTCTATCAGGACGGCGCCTCAATGCTGTTCCCCGACGCCTGGGAGCGGTTTCTCGCGCCGATCCCCGAGGAAGAGCGCGGCGATCTGATGAGCGCCTATCACCGTCGGCTGGTGGCCCCCGATCGTCGCGTGCAGCTGGAAGCCGCCGCCGCCTGGAGCCAGTGGGAAGGCGACACCATCTCGCTGCGCGGGCCGGAAGCCCGCCCCTCAAAGTTCAATGAGGAAGATTTCGCCATCGCCTTTGCGCGGATCGAATGCCATTTCTTCACCAACAAGGGCTTCTTCGACCACGACGGCTGGATCCTGAAGAACATCGACAAGATCAAGCACATCCCCGGCTGGATCGTGCAGGGCCGGTTCGATGTGGTCACGCCGCTTGACAGCGCCTGGTCACTGCACAAGGCCTGGCCGGAAGCGCGCTTCGACATCATCTGGGACGCGGGACACGCCTCGACCGAGCCGGGGATCATCGATGGTCTGGTGCGGGCCACCGAGGCGGCTCTGGTCTCCTGAAATCTGTCAGCCAACGCCAAGCGCGAGGCACGCCGATCGGGACAGTAAAAAAATAGTCATTGGCCCTTGAATCACAATTTCGATCCGCTCTCCCCGGCGAAAGCCGGGGGCAGATCGAACCCGGAGCGTGAGTTGTTCTGGCTGGGCCCGAAGGCGCGTCATGCCCAAACGCTCAGGCTGAATCCGGGCCCCGGCCTTCGCCGGGGAGAGCGGGGTTTGGGGCTGTGGTTCAGGTCAAGGCCATCGCTTCAACAGCCTACATCAACGAGCCCTTGCCGCTGGTCACCTCGGTGTAGCGGTGCACCCGCACAGCCTGCACCAGGCCAAAGCCGATCATCACGGTCAGCATCACAGTGCCGCCGTAGGACAGCATCGGCATGGGCACCCCGACCACCGGTGCCATGCCCATCACCATCCCGCCGTTGATCAGCACATAGAGCGCGAACGTGGCCGTCGTGCCAGCTGCAGCCAGGCGGCCAAAATGGCTGTGGCTGATCGAAGCGATGCGCAAGGCCATGAAGATCACGACGCCATACAGGAACAGCACGCTGAAACAGCCCAGGAAGCCGAATTCCTCGGCCAGGGTGGCGAAAATAAAGTCGGTCTGTTTTTCGGGCAGGAAGTTTAGCTGGCTCTGCGAACCCAATCCAAAACCCTTGCCCATCAGGCCGCCCGAGCCCAGGGCAATCTTGGACTGCATGATGTGATAGCCGTTGCCCGAGGGGTCGGCCTCGGGGTTCATGAAGGTCAGGATGCGATTGCGCTGATACTCGTGCAGCACGAAAATGATGAAGGGCGGGATGGCGACCAGCAGGGCCACGACCCCCGCCACGATGATCCGCCAGGACAGGCCCGCCAGCACCACAATGGCCAGGCCCGTGGAAGCCACCAGCACGGCGGTGCCAAGGTCGGGCTGGTGAGCAACGAGCAGCACCGGCGCGGCGATCATCGCCGCCGGGATCAGCAGCCGCCACGACATCCGGGCGCTGTCGGCTGAAAGGCCGTGATAGTAGCGCGCCAGGGCCAGGACGAGGCCGATCTTCATGATTTCCGAGGGCTGGAAGCGGAAGCTGCCGATCGACAGCCAGCGCGTGGCGCCCAGCGAGGTGTCGCCCACCAGTTCAACGGCGATCAGCAACAGCAATCCCACCACATAGACCGGATAGGCAATCATGAACCACAGGCGCAGGTCGACCATGGCCAGCACGATCATCATGACGAAGTAGAGCCCGAAGCGAACCAGATGCTTGGCGGCCCACGGCTCCCAGGACGCGCCTGCGATCGAGAACAGCATCAGGGCGCCCGCGCCCGCGATCAGGCACAGCGCCAGACAGAACGTCCAGTCGATCTCCATGAACTTGATGATCGGCCGGTCGCGTTCGCCGGGCCGGCTGAGGCCGCCGCTGAGGGTCATATGTGTGGCTCCTGCGGCGGCGTGCCCACGATCGGATCCGCCGGTGCCGCGCCCTCGATCACCGCCTCGGGCGGGGCGTCGGGCATCGGCATCGGCCTTTCGATGCGGGCGCGGATTTCTGGATCCTTCAGCAGGGCCACGCGCATGACCTCGCGGGCGCGAGGCGCGCCGGCGGTAGCGCCGCCCAGGCCACCGTGCTCGATGATGACCGCCACGGCATAGCGCGGCTCGTCATAGGGCGCGAAGGCCACGAACAGATTGTGGTCCTTCAGGCGCCAAACGGCGGCCGAGCCCTTGCGATTGGCGACGCCATCATAGCTGCGCACCTGGGCTGTGCCCGTCTTGCCCGCCATCTGCACATCGCCAAGGCCCAGCTGGCTCTGACGATAGGCCGTACCCCGCACATCGTTGGCCACGGCCGCCATGCCGCCGCGCACATAATCCAGATGTTCCTGCGAGAACGGCAGGTCAGGCACGGCCGCGCCGCTGGGCTGCTCGACCCCGCCGACCGACTTGATCAGACGCGGGTTGAGGGCCTTTTTGCCGTTGGCCAGGCGCGCCGTCATCACCGCCAGTTGCAGGGCGTTCACCGTCAGGGCCCCCTGCCCGATCGCGTAGCTGGGGGTTTCACCAGGAAACCAGATCTGGTTGGCCGGATTTTTCTTGAAGGCCCGCTTCTTCCAGGCCCGGTCGGGGACGTTACCCTTCTTCTGGCCGGGGATGCCGATGTCGAACAGCTGGCCAAAACCCATGGCCCGCGCCGCGTTGGCGATGGCGTCGGGACCGATCTTCAGCGAGGTCTGATAGAAATAGACGTCGCAAGAGTTCTTGATCGCATCGTGCAGGTTTTGCGAGCCGTGACCGCGCGGCTCCCAGCAACGCCAAGTACGACCGCCGTAGTACCAGCTGCCGGGACAGTGGATGCGGATCTCAGGATCGATGCCAGCGGTCAGCGCTGCCAGGCCTACGGTCGGCTTGAAGGTGGAGCCCGGCGGGAAGGTGCCGGTCATCGACTTGTCGAGCAACGGCTTTCGCTCGTATTCCGACAAGGCCTTGTATTCAGGACCGCTAAGGCCGCGCACGAAACGGTTGGCGTCGAAACTCGGCGCCGAGACCATGCACAGCAGGTCGCCGTTGCGCACGTCCATCACCACGATGGCGCCGCTCTCTTCGCCCATCACCTCAAGGGCGCGGTTCTGGATGTCGGCGTCGAGGGTGAGGCGGATTTCCTTGCCAGGCGTCGGACGGATGTCGCCTTCGGGGTCCAGGCGAACGACGCGACCCTGGGCGTCGACCTCGGCCTTGGTGGCGCCGGCCCGTCCGCGCAGGGCGGTGTCGAAGGCCTTTTCCACGCCCTGCTTGCCGATCCGAAAGCCCGGATGGTGCAGCAGGTCCTGATCCTGGGTCGGGTCCTTTTCGGCCGCCGTCAGGTCGCGGTCCGAGACCTTGGCCACATAGCCGATCACGTGAGCGAAGGCTCCGCCGAACGGATAGACGCGCACCTCGCCCATGTCGGCGGTCACGCCAGGCAGTTCGGGCGCGCGGATATTGACCCGGGAAAACTCCTCCCAGCTCATGTCTTCCATGATCGCCACCGGGGCCTTGCGAGGTGCGCGGGCGATGTCCTTGATCAGCCGGGCGCGGCGCGAGCCGTCGATGGGCACCAACAGCGAAAGGTCGTCGAGGGCGGCCTCGACATCCATGCCCTTGTCCTTGGTGATCATCAGCCGGAAATTGGGCCGGTTGGACGCCAGGGGCGTGCCGTTGCGATCGAGGATCAGGCCGCGCGGCGGCGGCGTCAGACGATAGTTGAACTGGTTGCCGGCCGACAGCTTCTGATACCGCTGAGCCTCGACCAGCTGAAGTTGCGCCAGGCGACCGCCCAGGGCCAGCAGGCCGGCGCCAGCCAGGCCGCCCATCAGGAATGCGCGCCGATGGAAAACCCCCTGGCGCTCATTGACCTCGAAGAACAGGATTGACGGTTCGTTCATCGTCCTACCGGAAACGCACGTCGGCGTCGTCGAAACGGTCGACCAGACGGTGAGCGAACGGAAACAGCAGCGCAGTGGCCAGGAACTGCCA
>JANOSS010000102.1:0-15583 GCA_031415995.1 Caulobacter sp.
CTCGTCCGCGATGCGTTTTGTTTTCACCTTGTCCGCTCTGATCCTGGTCCTGCCGACGAGTGGTCTGACCCAGGAAACTACGCCCGACCTCGGGACCATCATCGTGACGGGCAAGACACGGGGTTATGTCGCGGTCAATTCCGTGACGGCCACCAAGACCGACACCCCGCTGATCGATGTGCCGCAAAGCATCAATGTGGTGACGCGCGACCAGCTGGATGACCAGGCCGCCTACAGCCTGTCCGATGTCCTGCGCTACGTTCCCGGCGTGACCATAGGTCAGGGCGAGGGGAACCGCGACCAGATCACGCTCCGCGGCCAGAACACGACCGCCGACTTCTTCCTCGATGGCGTGCGCGACGATGTCCAGTACTACCGAGGCCTCTACAACCTCGAACGCGTCGAGGTTCTGAAAGGGCCCTATGCCCTGATCTTCGGTCGGGGCGGCGGGGGCGGCATCGTCAACCGGGTCCAGAAAACGCCAAACGGAGCGGCTCCATTTGCTGCTGGCCGGCTGTCGACCAACAGTTTCGGGGCCTTCGACATCTCGGCTGACGTCAATACCCCTCTGAGCGAGAAGGCCGCCTTCCGGCTGAATGCCGTTTACGAGGAACTGGCGAACCACAGGGACGTCTACGAAGGCCAGCGGTTTGCCGTGAACCCCTATCTGGCTGCGGATCTCGGGGGCAGCTGGCGTGCGGGACTGTCCTACGAATATGTCAATGACGAGCGGGTCACCGACCGGGGTGTGCCATCGCTGAACGGCCGACCGATCGAGGGCTACCGCGACCAGTTTTTCGGGGCACCGGGCGTAAATCAGACAAAGCTGGAAGCCCACATCGTAAAGGGCCGGATCGACGGTGAGATTGCGCCGGGCCTTTCGGTATCGACCACGCTTCTCTACGGCGAGTTCGACAAGGTCTATGCCAACGTCTACCCCAATGGTCCGGCAACGAGCCAGACGGGGGCCGTGCCCCTGGCGGCCTATACCGACCCGACGACCCGCGAGAACCTCCTCGTTCAGAGCAATCTGCTTTGGGAGACGAACACCGGGCCGCTGGATCACCGCATCCTGTTTGGCCTCGAGTACGGCGATCAAACCTCGGCAAACCAGCGCCGGAACGGGGTCTTGTCAAACGCCACCTTCAGCCTCGCCAATCCGGTGTTTCCGACCGTAACCTTCGGTGCTCTGACACGTGATACGGTTTCGACCGTCGAGACCGTGTCGGCCTATGTACAGGACCAGATCAGCCTTGGAGAGCGGTTCGACATCGTCGCCGGCTTGCGGTTCGACCGGTTCGATATCGACGGCGTCGATCTCCAGCCCGCCGTCGACCGACCTTTTTCGCGCACAGACGAGAAGGTGTCGCCGCGTCTTGGCCTGATCTTCAAGCCGAAGCCCAGCATGTCACTCTACGCCAGCTACAGCCGATCCTTCCTGCCCCGCGCCGGCGACCAGTTTCTCAGCCTGTCGACAATACAACAAAATCTTGAGCCAGAGCGTTTCACCAATACGGAGGTCGGTGTGAAATGGCAGGTCCGGCCGAACCTGATCCTGACGGCGGCTGTGTTCCAGCTTGACCGGACAAACGCCACCACGCCCGACCCGAAAAACCCCGCGCTGAGCGTCAATGTGGGCGAGACCCGCACGGAAGGGCTGGAAATCGCAGCGACTGGGAATATCACCGGCCGATGGCAGATCAGCGCCGGCTATGCGTGGCAGGACGCTGTGCTCGCGGGCAATGACTTCGTACGGCTTGCCCAGGTGCCCGAGCAGCAGTTCAGTCTTTGGAACCGGTTCAACGTTACCGACCGGATCGGTCTCGGCCTGGGGGTCACCCATCAGTCCGACCAGTTTGCAGCGATCCGGACCAGTCGTGCGACCACGCGACTGCCCAGCTTCGTCCGGGTCGATGCCGCCGCCTTCTATGATCTTTCGGACAGCGTGCAGGTCCAGCTCAATATCGAGAACCTGTTCGATGAGACCTATTTTCCGGACGCTCACAACAACGCCAACATCTCCACCGGTGCGCCGCTGAATGCGCGCCTGACCATCAGCGCACGGTTCTGAGGATCACGTTCGCCGAAGTCTAAAGGGGTGGTGGTCTTGTCTGGTCCAACGTCCCCTCAGGGTAAGATGCAATGGCGACAGGGCGACCGAAAACAAGGTTCGCCCACCACCTTGGTTGCCCTTCGCCATTTCGGCCACCAACCGCTGGCCTGCCTGGAAAGCTCTCTCCTGCGGGGAGAGGGCTTTCCAGGCGCTAACCCCTACAGATTCAGCAGCGCCGGATCACCGCCCTGGGCAGTGATGTTGACGCTGACCGCTCGCTCAACCGCATAGCGGAGCAGGGCGTGCGGGCCGCCGGCCTTGGGGCCGGTGCCGGACAGGCCTTCGCCGCCGAACGGCTGCACGCCGACGACGGCGCCGGTCATTGAGCGGTTGACGTAGGTGTTGCCGGCCGGGACCAGGCGCTGGACGTCGGCCGCGAAGCTCTCGATCCGCGAGTGGATGCCCAGGGTCAGGCCATAGCGGCGGGCCGCCAGGGCACCGGCGACCTGTTCCAGGTCTTCGGGGGCGTAGCGGACCACGTGCAGGACGGGGCCGAACACCTCGCGCTCCAGGAAGTCGGCGGCGGGGATTTCGGCCAGGACCGGGGCGAAGAAGGTGCCGGCGGCGGGAGCCTGCAGGACGTGCAGGATCTTGGCCTCGCGTTTGAGGCGGACCCTGTGCCTTTCCAGCGCTTCCTTGGCTTCGGCGTCGATCACCGGGCCGATGTCGGTGATGGCCAGGGCCGGATCGCCCAGTACCAGGGCGTCCATCGCCCCCTTCAGGCCGTCGATGATGTGGTCGGCGGTGTCGTGCGGCAGGAACAGCAGACGAAGGGCCGAGCAGCGCTGACCAGCCGAGCCAAAGGCCGAGACGATGACATCGTCGATCACCTGTTCGCGTTGGGCGGTGGTGTCGACGAACATGCCGTTGAGGCCGCCGGTCTCGGCGATGAACGGGACGATCGGCCCCAGCCTTTGGGCGAGCGTCTGGTTGATGCGCCATGCGGTATCGGTGCCGCCGGTGAAGGCCACGCCGTCCACGCCATCGTGGGCGGTCAGCACCGCGCCTACGGTCTCGCCGCGACCCGGCAGCAGGGCCAGCAGGCGGGGGTCCAGGCCTGCGGCGTGATAGAGCTTTACGGCCTCCATGGCGATCAGCGGGGTCTGTTCGGCGGGCTTGGCCAGCACGGCGTTGCCGGCGGCGAGCGCTGCGGCGATCTGGCCGGTAAAGATGGCTAGCGGGAAGTTCCACGGGCTGATGCAGACGAAGACGCCGCGACCGGCCAGGCGCAGGACATTGGTCTCGCCGACCGGGCCTTTCAGCAGTTCGCCCTCGCCGAATTGATCCTCGGCCAGCACCGCATAGTAGCGGCAGAAGTCCACCGCCTCGCGCACCTCTGCGATGCCGTCCGCCAGTGTCTTGCCGGCTTCGCGCGACAGGATGGCGATCAGGCGGTCGAGATTGGCTTCCAGGGCGTCGCCCATGGCTCGCAGAACCTTGGCGCGCGCCGCGCCACCCGATCGATCCCAGGCCGGCTGAGCGGCGCGCGCCAGACTGAAGGCCTGGTCGATCTGCGGCAGCTGGGCCTCGGAGACCACGCCCACGACCCGGCCTTCATCGGAGGGGCTGACCACCGGCTGGGGCGCGGCTCCGGCCGTCATCCGACCGCCGATCAACGGGCCGGCTGACAGGGTCAGGGCGTCCAGCGCCGCCACGGCGGCGGTCAGGCGCTCGCGGTCGGCCTTGATGGAAAGATCGAGGCCGGCGCTGTTCCGGCGGCGATCACCATAGACTTCGATCGGGGTCGGGATCTTGGCGTGGCGGTTGGGATGGGCCTCAACGGCGTCGATCGGGTCCACGACCACCTTTTCCACCGGCACACGCTCGTCGAGCAGGGCGTGAACGAAGCTGGTATTGGCGCCGTTTTCCAGCAGGCGGCGGACCAGATAGGGCAGCAGGTCTTCGTGGCCGCCCACCGGGGCGTAGGCCCGCAGGACGATGCCGTCATAGAGGTCGTCAGCAGCCTTGTAGAGCGCTTCGCCCATGCCGTGCAGGCGCTGATGTTCGATCTTGACGCCGGCGTTCTTGGACATTCGCACCACGGCCGCCAGGGTGTGGGCGTTGTGGGTGGCGAACTGGGCGTAGAGGTGGGGGGCGGCAGCGATCAGGGCCTTGGCGCAGACCAGATAGGACAGGTCGGTGGCCGGCTTGGTCGAATAGACCGGATAGTCCGGACGGCCGGCGACCTGGGCGCGCTTGATCTCGCTGTCCCAGTAGGCGCCCTTGACCAGGCGCACCATCAGGCGACGGCCGGTCTCCTGCGACAGTGCGGACAGACGGGCGATCACCTCGGGGCAGCGCTTCTGGTAGGCCTGGACGGCCAGGCCAAGACCGGTCCAGTCGCCCAGCTGCGGCTCGCGGCACAGGCGGTCCAGCAGCTTCAGGGAAAGCGCCAGGCGGTCGGCTTCCTCAGCGTCGATCGTAAAGTTGATGTCGTATTTGGCGGCGATCAGGGCCAGGCGCAGGACGCGGGGATAGAGTTCGTCCCAGACGCGGGCTTCCTGGGTGGCCTCGTAGCGCGGCGTCAGGGCCGACAGCTTGACCGACACGCCATGGCCGGCCTCTGGGCCCCCCACAGAATTTGCGCCGTTCGACAGCTTGCCGACCGTCAGTATGGCGTCGGCATAGGACTTTTCATAACGCTCGGCATCGGCGGTGGTGCGGGCGCCTTCGCCCAGCATGTCGAAGCTGCAGATGTCGTTGTCCTGCGCGGCGCGCTTGATGGCCGCCTCGATGGTGCGGCCGAGCACGAACTGCTCGCCCATGATCCGAATGGCCTGGCCGACAGCGGCGCGGATGACGGGCTCGCCCAGGCGGCCGGCGATCTTCTTGATGAAAGCGGGCAGGTCCTTCTGGGCCTGGTCGTCGGGCTCGACGATCTTGCCGGTCAGCATCAGGCCCCAGGTCGAGGCGTTGACGAACAGGCTGTCGCTGCCACCGAGGTGCGAGGCCCAGTCGGCCGAGCCGATCTTTTCGGCGATCAGCTTGTCGCGGGTGTCGTCGTCGGGGGTGCGCAGCAGGGCCTCGGCCAGGCACATCAGGGCCAGGCCCTCGCGGGTGCCCAGGCTGAACTCCTGCAGGAAGCTCTCGACCACGCCCTGTTTGCGAACGCTGCGGCGCGCGCTGCGCACCAGGGCCTCAGCCTCGGCGCGGACGGCGGCGCGGTCTTCGGAGGTCATCGCCTTGGCGGCCAGAAGATCGCTGATTACGGTGGCTTCGTCGCGATACTTGCCGTTGTCGAGGCTGTCCCAGTCGGTCATGCGCTTACCCTTGGGGTGGATGATGATCAACGGTATATGGAGGCCTGATGCGAATGTGCTTCGTTTGTCGCGAACGTAGGCCGTAGAAACTTCAGTGCAATGGTCCCATCTGGCGCTTTTTCTCCAGACGCACTGCCGGGCGGCAGGGCGACCCATGACCTGGCGGCAGAATGCTCTTGAAAGGGAGAGGTGGGAAGGGACGCGACTAGGGGGGAGACGCGCGTCCCTTCCGCTCTCGGCGGCGCCCTGGGGGAAAGGCGCCGCTGGTGTCCCCAATCAGGCGGGGACAGGGTCTTCGGGGGTTCCGGGCACCGTCTGGAGAAACGGCGGGGCGGAACCGGCTAGGACGCTGTGTGGTATAGCCGCATGTTTTCTGAATGTGCTTTGCTTTATGTGACAATTTTACGAACAATCTTCGAGGAAAGGCACAAATGGCCAGTTCCGCTCTTGATGACACCGATCGCCGCCTGCTGAGGGTTCTGCAGGCCGATGGCCGCATCACCAATGCCGAGCTGGCCAAGCAGTGCAACCTGTCGCCGGCCGCCACCTTCGACCGCGTGCGCCGCCTGCGCGAGCGCGGCTTCATCACCGGCTATGCCGCGCTGCTGGACCCGGCCAAGGTCGATCGCGCCCTGCTGATCTTCGTCGAGGTGATGCTGGAGCGTACGACCGGGGAGGTGTTCGACGACTTCGCCGCCGCCGTGCGCCGCGCGCCCGAGATTCTGGAGTGCCACATGGTCGCCGGCGGCTTCGACTATCTGATCAAGGCCCGGGTGCGCGACATGGAGGCCTATCGCGGCTTTCTGGGCGACATCCTGGTCAAGATGCCCGGCGTGCGCGAGACGCGGACCTACGCCGTGCTGGAAGAGGTCAAGAGCACGGTTCAACTTCCGCTTTGAGCACGACGGGCCGCCGGGCCTAAGCCCAAGCGCGGCTAAACCGCGACCTGCGCCCGCACCGTGCTGGCGATGAACCCGCCGCCCAGAACGCGGTCAGGATCGGCGGGGTCGTAGAGCACGCAGGCCTGACCCGGGGCGACGCCTTCTTCGTGGGTGTCGAACACCACGCGCAGGTCGCCGTCGACCATGGCCAAATGGCCCGGCACCGGTTCGCGCGTTGAGCGCACGCGGGCTAGTACGGGCTGGCCGGCTTCGGCGGCGGCTTCCAGACTGTCCTGGCGGCCCAGCCAGTTGCCCTCTTTCAGCACCAGCGAGGCTGTCAGCAGCGCCTCGCGCGGGCCGACGATCACCTGGCGCTGATCGGCGTCGATGCGGACCACGAACAGGGGATCGCCGACGGCGATGTTCAGGCCCCGGCGCTGGCCGATGGTGTAGCGGGTGACGCCCTCGTGCTGGCCCAGCACGCGGCCATCCATGTGAACGATGTCGCCCGGGATCGCGCCATGCGGGCGGATGCGGTCGATCACCGTGGTGTATTTGCCCTCGGGCACGAAGCAGATGTCCTGGCTGTCGGGCTTGTCGGCGATGGCCAGGCCCAGCTCTGCGGCGACGCGGCGGACCTCGCTTTTGGGCATGTCGCCCAGCGGGAAGCGCAGGAAATCCAGCTGGTCGCGCGTGGTGGCGAACAGGAAATAGCTCTGGTCTTTCGACGGATCGCCGGCCCGGCGCAACTGTGGCCGGTTTCCGGACATGCCGCGCTGGACATAGTGGCCGGTGGCCATGGCCTGCGCGCCCAGGTCTCGGGCCACGTCCAGCAGGTCGCGGAACTTGACCGTCTGGTTGCAGCGCACGCAGGGGATCGGTGTCTCGCCGCGCAGATAGGCGTCCGCGAACTCCTCAATCACCTGTTCCTTGAAGCGGCTTTCGTAGTCCAGGATATAGTGTGGGATGCCAATGCGTTCGGCGGCCATCCGGGCGTCCAGGATGTCCTGGCCCGCGCAGCAGGCGCCCTTCTTGGCGATGGCCGCCCCGTGGTCATAGAGCTGAAGGGTGACGCCGACCACGTCATAGCCCGCCCGGGCCAGCAGGGCGGCGGTGACCGTGGAATCCACGCCGCCCGACATCGCCACAACGACGCGCGCGCCCGCTGCAAGCCCCACGGCGTCGCGAGCCATCTCGACTGCGCGGTCGGCCAGGGCCCCGGGAAGGGCATGATCGAGGATGTCGGCGTTCATCGCGGCCATATAGCGCTTCAGGGCCGGCTTTGCGAGGTTTGCCCTATTTCAGAACGTTCAGCAGCGAAGAGCTCTGCAGGCTGGCGAACACCTGGGCGGCAGCCTGGACCGCCAGCTGGGCGGCTTCGAGCCGGGTCACGGCCTCGGCCATGTCAACATCGACGATGCCGCCGACCATGCCGGTCAGGGTGTCGGCCTGGTCCTTGAGCTCTACGCCGGCGTTTTCGAAACGCTTCTGGATCAGGCCATTCTTGCCCTGGGTGTTGAGCGCATCGGTATGGGCGGCCTTGAAAGTCGCCGCCATGCCCTTGAGGAAGTCGTGCTGGGTGCTGGTCAGGGGGCTGCCAAACGGACCATTGGCCTCGACATAGGCCTGCACCTGCTTGAAGGCGTCGAAGGCCTTGGTGCCCAGGGCGTCACCCAGGACGCCGGTTTGCACCGTGGTCTGCTGGTCGATGCGGTTGGTGGCGATATAGTTGTCGTTCTTAAAGAGGTCGGCCGTCGTCGGCGCGGCGGTCAGGTCGGCCAGGGTGTTGGCAGTGGTCGGAGCGGTGTCGGTCAAGGCGCCGGCGAACACGTAGCGGCCATTGGATTTAGTGTTGACGCCCTGGGTGACGCTGCTGAAGGCCGCTTCCAGCTGTTGCATCAGTGTCGCGCCGCCGGCCGCCATGGCGTTCTCGATCGCCGCCCGGCCGCTCTGAATGCCGCCGGCGACCTGCCCGATGCCGGTGTCCTGCATGTCCAGCCGGTTGGCGACCAGCTTGGTCTGGTCGATCAGGCCCTCGATCTTCGCCTGCGCGCTGCGCATGGCGGTGAGCACCTCGGCGTTCTTGGAGTAACCCTTAAGGTCGTTGGCCACCTTCTGGCTGGCGACCTGTTCGCCCAGAACGTTCTGTCGCTGCTGGGCGCGCATCAGGTTGCTGGTCATGATGCTGTAGTTGGAGCCGGTTGAGACGCGGGTCATCGGTCAGCCTCAGAGGATGTTCACAAGGACATCGTACATGTCCTTGGTCGCCTGGATCAGGCGGGCGGAGGCGTTGAACGCCTGCTGATAGGTGGTGAGGTTGATCAGTTCCTCGTCGAGATTGACCCCCTCCTGCCCCTGGCGCTGGGTGTCGACCTCGATGGCCACCGCTTCGGCGGCGTCCTTGCGGCTTTCAGCTGCAGCGGCCTTGCGGGCAATCGAGCCGCTGAAATCGGCGGCGTAGCGCAGCAGGCTGGTCTTGGTGGCCGAGGCGCTGCCGACTGCGGCGAAATCCGCCATGGTGTCGCCGGACTTGGCGAGGGCCAGGGCGCCGCGTCCGTCGCCGACGGCCAGGGCGATCACCCCGGCGGCCGCCGAGAGGTTCAGCTTGGCAAAGGGCAGGCGGGTGGGGTCCTGATCCATGGCTGGATTGACGACGAAACGCTCACCGCGGGTACTGCGTTCGGCGGGCCCTACGCCGAACAGCTGGGTGATCGACGGTCCGCCCATGCCGCGCTCGGTGTCGTCCGAGGCTACCGAGAGGCTGACTGTCGAGCCGGAATAGGACGTGAAGTTCATCGCGCCCTTGGCGTCCAGGGCGAAAGTCCCGTAGAGCCCCACGCCGCCGTTGCGGGCGTTCAGCGAGTCCATCAGGTCCTGCATAGTGGCACCAGCCGGCACCGAGACGTTGACGTCCCGGATGCGGCCGCCGTCCGTGTCGGTCAGGCGCAGGGTGATCACGTCGCCAGCCGTGAAGCCATGCGGATCGCCGGCGGTCAGGCCCGTCTCGTAAGGCGAGAAGCTCCTGGTCTGGACGATGTCGTTAAGGCCGAAGAAGTGGCTGAAACCCTTGCCGATCTTGTCGGATGGCGTGGTCGGGTCGTCGGCGACCACCATACCATTGCCGGCGCTGGCGCTGAGGCTCAGGGCGCCGTTGCCGAACGAGGCCGTGCCCTGGCCGGCCAGGGCGGTGTTCAATTGGGCGATAAAGTCGGTGTTGGTGAAGCTGGGGCCAGCCGCGCCGTTTACGGTCATCGTGCCCAGGTCGAAATCGATCTCGACCTTGCGCTGGATGACGCCGCTGGCGTCGGTGATGGCGATCGTGGTCTTGCCGGTGAAGCGGTCCAGCGCGGTGGCTTCATCCAGGCCGGTATTGCGACCGGTCAGCGAGGACGGGGCCGGTACGGACGAGGCGGCGTTGGAGGCGCGATTCAGCTCTTCCGACGCGCGGGTCACGAACTCGCCCAGCTGGTCCGACAGATTGGGCAGCTCGGTATTGCGCAGGTCCAGCAAGCCCTTGAGCTCGCCGCTCGAGATGTTGAGCGCGACCGGGATGTCGCCGCCATTGGCCTGGATGACCTGCAGGAAACCGGTGGCCGTGCTCGACTTCTGATACGAGATCACCGCCGCGCCGTCGCCGGCCAGGCTGAGACCCTCGGTCGAGCGCACGATGACGCCGCCGTTGGCGCGCTGGCTGACCTGGATGTTCATCAGGCTCGAAAGCTCGTCGATCAGGCCGCTCTGGACATTCTCTGAGCCCGTGCCGTCGGCGCCGGCCACCTTGGCCCGGGTGATATCGGTATTGAGCGTGTTGATCTGCTGCAGCAGGTCGTTGACCCGCTCGATGTCGGAGACGATCCGGTTGTCGGCGTCCTTGCCCAGGCTGGAGAGGGCTGCGGTGATCCGGCTCGACTCGCCCAGGAAATCGTCGACCCGCGTCAGGGCCTGGGTGCGCAGCAGGCTTGAGGATGGGTCGTCCGAGGCCTTTGAGAATGCCGAGAAGATGTCGTCCAGCTTGCCGAAATAGCTGTTGTCGCCGCTGGGGTCGCCAAACAGGTTCTGGGCGGTGTTCAGGGCTTCGGACAGGGCCGAGGCGCGGCCGGCGTCGGATACCGCGTTCAGGCTGGCTGACTGCAGGAAGCGGTCGGTCGCGCGCTTGATGGCGTCGATGCTGACGCCGACGCCGATGCCGTTGGAGATCAGGTTCGACTGGCTGACCGTCTTGCGGACGTAGCCCGGGGTATTGACGTTGGCGATATTGTCCGAGACGACGCGCAAACCCGTCTGGGCCGCCATCATCCCCGAGCTCGCCGTGTTCATGATGGAATTCAGAGTCATGCGAACGCTCCCGACTGCCCGGCAATCCGCGAACCACGTGGCGCGCCCTTGCCCGGCGAAAACTGCCGGGCGGGGAAGGGGTCAATGCCCTCGATATATGCCAAGCCACTGAAATTCATGGCATTTTGTTCCAAGTGCCGGGTATTCGACAAGTTGTGATGCGCAAGGAGGGCGCCAAGTGGGGGCGCGACCGGGCGACGCGGCAAGCCACGCCCCTCACAACCCCATTCGACTCGGCAAAAAGCGCCGCTTACCGACGATCTGGAGTTATAAACAAGGAATTAAAAGCAGCAAAAACAACACGATAAGCTGTCTTATCGGGTTGGCCCGACGGTTGCTCAGGGAGGTTCAGACAAAGGCGTGTTCGTCATGAACCGCTGCACTCAACGGACCGAGCCCACGAATGACCGTGATCGCCGCCACCGCCGCCACTCCTTCCTTCAGCCCCTCATCGGGCGCTGGCGGTTTGGGCGTGGATCAAGGCTTTGATGCGCTCCTCGCAGTTGTGACGACGAGTGACGAGCCGGCCCCGCCCAGGCACGCTCCGACCCAGGGGGCGAGCAAGGCCGCTGACAGGGCTGACCTCGCAGACAAGGCCGCAAGGGCCGATACCGCGTCCGCCAAGGTAGAAGAGGCTGACGCGGCCGCAGCGCAGGTCCAGGCACTGGCTAGCGCCGCCGCTGAGGACGCGGCTGAGGACGCGGCGGCAGAAGACGTCGCAGAGGCCGCCGCCCAGGCCGAAGCGGCCGCGCTGGCCGCGGCGACCCTCGTCGCGGCGATGATGCCGCAGACGGACGAGACGTTTGCCGCCACCACCCTTGCGGATGTTGACGCTACTGCGTCCCTCGTTTCCACACCGGCGCCGATCCCTTCCGATCTGGTCGCTTCTTCAGCGCTCTCAGCAGCCGTTCCAGCCTTGAGCGACGCCACTGTGGACGCCGCTAGCGCCGCCCTTGACGCTGCTTCGCTGGTTTCTTCCACGCTCGCCGAAGCGGCGACCACGGGCCGAGGCGTCGTTGCGCCGCCTGTCGCCGATGCGAGGAGCGCCGCTTCAGCGCCGGCAGCGACGGCCGTAATCGACATTCCCGATAGCGCCCTTCTGGAAGCGCCGATCGCGGCGGAAGACGCCGGCGTCGATATCGCCGCCCTGGCTGCGCAGGCCGCTCTGCCACCGACCGTCGCCGCCAAGCCCGCATCCCAAGCCGCTCCGGCCGTCGCCGCGCCTACGGTCGACATGACGATCTCTGCCGAGCCCGTGGTTATCGCCGCCGAGGTCGAAGCGTCGCCGGTCCCCGTTGCGCCTGTCGTCGAAGCCGCCCCGCCGGCCGCCGAGACCATCAAGGTCGTTGCCCAGGCTGCAGCCGAGACCGCCGTCAAGGTCGCGACGGCCACGATCGTATCGACCGAAGCCGAACCGGCCACGTCAACCGAAGCAGAACCCGTCAAGATCGCCGGTGTCGAGACCGCCTCGCTCGCCGACCAGGCGGGAGCCGATCAGGGGGGTGGCGCCCAACAAGGCGGGCAGGGCCAGGCCAGCGCAGAGGCGCTGAGTGCCGCCGCCACCGATGTTGCAGCGACCCCGGATGCCCCCACGATTTCGCAGACCACAGCCGCAACCATCGCCGCTGGCCCGGAGGTCGCTCCGGCTCTACGGGCCGAGACTCGCGGTTCGCCGGAGACGGTCGCTCAACTCTCGGCCGAGATCCTCAAGAAGCTCGACGCCCAGACCACACGCTTTGACGTGGCCCTGACGCCGGAAGGTCTGGGCAAGGTCGATGTTCGCATCGAGATCGGCCGTCACGGCGCGCTGACCGCTTCGATGGCCTTCGACACCGCCCAGGCGGCGGCCGAACTGAGAGGCAAGTCGGCCGAGCTGCGCCAGGCCCTGTCGCAGGCCGGCTTCACGATCGCCGACGACGCCCTGCGCTTCGATGTGTCCAGCCAGGGCGGCCAGAACGGCCAGAGCGCCTTCTTCAATTTCAACGGCGGCGAAGACGGCCGCCGGGCCTGGTCGGGCAAGGCCTTCCAGTCCGCCCAGAACGACGACGCTCCCATCCTTTCCACTTCAGATCTGCTGCCCGGGCTTCGAATGGCCCCCGACAGCGGTCTGGACATCAGAATTTAGAGAGAGACCGCGCCATGGCTACCGCCGCAGTTTCGGGCTCCAACGCCACGCTCGACAAGATCAATAACTCCCGCAACACCCTGGCCAGCAGCAAGGAGACCTTCCTCAAGCTGCTGACCACCCAGATGAAGAACCAGGATCCGTTGTCGCCAATGGATTCAAACGCCTTCACGGGTCAAATCGTCCAGATGACGGGCGTCGAGCAGCAGCTGGTCACCAATGACCTGCTGGCGGCTCTGGTGGGCATGAACGACGGCGGCATGACCCAGGCCGTCGCCATGATGGACAAGCTGGCCACCGTCGAAACCGACAAGGCCTTGCTCAAGGACGGCAAGGCCACCTGGTCCTACGAACAGAGCCGCGCGGCCAGCAGCGTGAAGGTCGAGGTCATCGACAAGTATGGCAAGACCATCAGGACCATACTGCCCGAGGATATGTCCAAGGGTGCTCACACTCTGGAATGGGACGGCAAGAGCGATGACGGAGCCGCCCAGCCCGCAGGCGGCGCCTACACCCTGAAGATCACCGCCAAGGACGGCGAAGGCAGCACGATCCCCGCGACGTCGAAAGGTCGTATCGAGGGCATCGTGACGGCCATCACCAATGAGAGCGGTCAGAACATGGTCACCATCGGCGGCACGAAATACCCGGTCGACTCCGTGATCGGCGTTCAGAACCCGCCGGTGCCGACTGCGGCGCCCACAACGACCGCCACCACCAACACCACCACACAGACGGCGGCTACGGCCTAACCGTCACCACCCGATGAACCGGGCGTCAGAATGACGCCGACGCGGCTCTCCCCGGAAATGGTTTCCGCCGAGCCCAAACGCAAACCGCGCTGAACCCCAGTCATTTGATATTCAACGCAGGAATTTCGTCATGAGCATCAACAGCGCCATGCTTTCGGGCGTCTCGGGCCTCATCGCCAACTCGTCCGCCCTGGCTGCGATCTCGGACAACATCGCCAACGTCAACACGGTTGGCTACAAGCGCTCGACCGCCAACTTCTCGACCCTGGTCACCTCGCAGAGCAAGAACGCGACCTATAGCGCTGGCGGCGTCAAGGCGCTGACTCACCAGTTCATCACGCAACAGGGCCTGACCCAGTCCTCGACATCCAACCTCGACCTGTCGATCTCCGGCTCGGGGTTCTTCGTCGGCACCGAAAAGCCAGAAGGCCTGACCGCCACTGACACCCGCTCGTTCACCCGCGCCGGTTCGTTCCAGCTGGACAATCTGGGTTATCTGAAGAACGACGCCGGCCTCTATCTGCAAGGCTGGCTGGCCGATCCGGTGACCGGCGACATTACGCCCGACCCGTCGGACCTGACTCAGCTGGACTCGATCAATGTCGGCACCGTCGGCGGTACGGCCGAAAAGACCACGCGCGCGGCCGTCAACGCCAACCTGCGCTCGGAACAGCCCATTTCGCCCCAATCGAAGGTCGTCCTGACCAAGAACGCCATCGCCGACAGCACCCCGACGAATGCCAACTACACCGTCGCCTACGCCGCGACCGGCACCGATGGCACCTATGACGTCGAAATCCGCAAGGCTGGCGTCCTCGTCGCCGCCGGCCAGAGCGTCTATGACACCACCACCGGCGCCTTCATCAGCAGCAGCCTGCCCGGCACCATGCCAAACGTGCAAACCAGCGGCACGGGCGCGGCGACGCCGACTGTGACGCTGACGGCGTTCGGCATGAACACAGATGCTGAAGTCATTGCCGGCAACGTCTACGACGCCGGCAACAACTCCATGTCCGACTACGCTCTCGACCCGCTCAAGGGCGTCAAGCCGGACTTTGAAATCCAGATTCCGGTTTCGGACTCCAAGGGCGGCCAGCGCACGGTCACCCTGTCGCTGCTGAAGGGCAACGGCCCCAATGAATGGTTCGCCGAAATTCGCGCCAAGCCCGGCGACCTGGACAACTATGCCAACGGCCAGATCAGCTCGGGCAAGGTGATTTTCACGACGGATGGCAAGCTTTCCACCGTCGGCAACCTGTTTGGCGGCACCACGCCGACCTCGATCTCGATCGGCGCCTCGGATCCCAACTACGTCGCTCCCGCCCCGACGGTGCCGCCGACGCCTGAGCCGCCGCGCTGGGCCGACGCCCTGGGTATCGACGCCCAGAGCATCCAGATCGACCTGGCCAACGCCGCCGGCGGCCTGACCCAGTTCAACAGCCAGTCGGTGGTCCAGTCGGTCAACACCAACGGTACAGCCTTCGGCAACCTGACCAATATCGAGGTCGATGACGAAGGCTATGTTTCGGCGATCTTCGACAACGGCGTAACCCGCCGGATTGCCCAGGTCGCCGTTGCGACCTTCTCGAACGCCAACGGCCTGAAGGGCGTGAATGGCAACGCCTACCGCGTGACCAACGAGAGCGGCACCTACAGCCTGAAGACCCCAGGGCAAGGCGGTGCTGGTGTCATCGCGCCTTCCACACTGGAAGCATCGACTGTCGATCTGTCCACTGAGTTCACCGGACTGATCACGACACAGAGAGCCTACTCCGCTTCATCAAAAATCATCACCACGGCTGACCAGATGCTTGAGGAACTCTTGAGCATTAAGCGATAGTTATAGGTATTAACTCGATTTAATGGCTGTGTTCCACATCGGCACACTAAAGACTTCAGGGGGGAAGCTGGTGTTTAGGCCTTTCTTTACTATTGGAATTAAGCCGCTGTTATTGGCTGGCGCCTATAGTGACCTCCAACAGTGATGGTTGTGGGAAAGGCGTAAAGCCATGTTGCAGCAGCAGCGCACGAACAGCCGGGGTGAGAAGTACGTTATCGGTCCGACCGGTGCGCCTCTAACTCTCTCCGACTTGCCGCCTCCGGAAACCCAGCGTTGG
>JANOSS010000103.1:0-1903 GCA_031415995.1 Caulobacter sp.
CTGGCTGGCGCGGATCGCGGCCACATAGCCGCCAGGACCGGCGCCGATGACGACGACATCGAATTCCGTGGACATGGTGTTCTTACCCTAGCTTGGACGTCGCCCGAGGGGAGCCGGGCGGCCTCGATCGATCGGCCCGCAAGCCGATCCGGGAAACTATTTGTTTTTACGCGTTTTCTTCACGCGAACCGGCTTCCACTTCGCTCGAAAACGCTCACAGCAGCGCCTCGACCGCGACCTTGAGGTCTTCGGGCTTGGTGGTGGGGGCGAACCGCTCGACGACTTCGCCGTCGCGGCCGATCAGGAACTTGGTGAAGTTCCACTTGATGCCCTCGGTGCCCAGCAAGCCCTTCTGTTCCTTCTTGAGGAACGCATAGAGCGGATGGGCAGAAGGGCCGTTGACGTCGATCTTGGCCAGCATCGGGAAGGTCACGTCGTAGGTCAGCGAGCAGAAGCTGGCGATCTCTTCGGCGTTCCCGGGCTCCTGGGCCCCGAACTGGTTGCAGGGGAAGCCCAGGACGGTCAGGCCGCGATCCTTGTAGTCGCGGTACAGCGCCTCAAGGCCCTCATACTGCGGGGTGAACCCGCACTTGCTGGCCGTGTTGACGATCAGCAGAACCTGCCCGCGATAGTCGGCCAGGCTCACGTCCTGGCCGTCCAGCGTGCTGGCCGAGTAATCATAGACTGACATGGCGCTCTCCCTGCTCTTTCCGGTGATCAGACGATCAGGGTCAGCGGCTCTTCGATCAGCGGCTTGAAGGCCGCCAGGAACCTGGCGCCGATCGCGCCGTCGACCACGCGGTGATCGCAGGTCAGGGTCACGGTCATCACGGTGGCCACGGCCAGTTGGCCGTTCTTGACCACAGCGCGCTGCTCGCCGGCCCCCACGCTCATGATCGCGCCCTGCGGCTCGTTGATGATCGAGGCGAAGGCCTTGATGCCGAACATGCCCAGGTTGGAGACCGAGAAGGTGCCGCCCTGGAACTCCTCGGGCTTCAGCTTCTTGGCCTTGGCGCGGGCCGCCAGGTCCTTCACCTCGGCCGAGATCTGGGCCAGGCCCTTGGTCTCGGCGGCGCGGACAATCGGGGTGATCAGGCCGCCGTCGATGGCCACGGCCACCGCGATGTCGGCGTGCTTGTGCATGGCGATGCCTTCGGGCGTGTACGAGGCGTTGGCCTCCGGCACGCGCTTGAGGGCCACGGCCACAGCCTTGATGATGATGTCATTGACCGACACCTTCACCCCCTGATCGGCCAGCAGGCTGTTGATCTTGGCGCGCGCCGCCAGCAGGCCGTCGATCTCGAGATCGATGGTGAGCGGGAAGTGCGGCACGTCGCGGAAGCTGTCGGTCAGGCGGCGCGCGATGGTCTTGCGCATGCCGTCCAGCGGAACCAGGTCGTAGGAGCCGGCGGGAATGCCCATCTGCTCCAGCGACAGCGCCTGGCGCGGCGCAGCGGCGGCGGCCGGGGCCGAAGCTGCCGGGGCGGCCCTGGCCGGCGCGGCGCCGCCCTTGCCGGCAGCCTCGACGTCGGACTTGACCACGCGGCCATGCGGGCCGCTGCCCTTGACGGTCTTCAGATCCAGACCGGCGGCGGCGGCCAGGCGACGGGCCAGCGGCGAAGCCAGCACGCGTGCGCCATCAGCAGCAGGCGCGGTCGATTGTGCAGTTTGTGCAGTTTGTGCAGTTTGTGGGGGCGGAACCGGCGCATTGTCGGGTTTGGCGCTGTCTGGTTTATCGGGCGTCTTTGCAGCCGGCGGAGCGGGGCTTTCGCCCTCCCCGGTCAGCTTGGCGATCAGGGCGTTGACCTTGACGTTTTCGGTCCCGGCGTCGACCAGGATGGCCTCGACCACGCCTTCGTCGACGGCCTCGACTTCCATCGTCGCCTTGTCGGTTTCGATCTCG
>JANOSS010000104.1:0-1906 GCA_031415995.1 Caulobacter sp.
CTCAAGAACCTTCTTGTGCTTGGCGTGGGCGGTAACGCCCCTTTTGACGCGAGCCATGTGTCAGCGCTCCTCTTAAAGGCCGTAGGGCATGTACGAACGGATGGTCTTGGTGTCCGAAGCACTCATGACCTTCGTTCCGCGATTTTGGCGGATGTACTTGCCGTTGTGGCCGATCAGACGGTGACGCTTGCCGGCGACGCCGGCTTTCAGCAGGCCCGTGGCCGTAATCTTGAAGCGCTTTTTGGCGCCTGACTTGGTCTTCAACTTAGGCATTTCGCGTCAGGGCTTTCGCCCTGTCCTCTGGGATAGCAAGACGAACCGCCATGGCATGCCAATAAGCCAGGCGGTTCCGGAAAGGCGAGGTCAGTACGGGAAAGAGTCGGGGAAGGCAAGGGCGGACAGACCGCACTGGCGCGGCGTCGCTCAGGCCGCCGCCTTGGCGCGGCCTACCAGGGTCACGCCCAGCCAGACGGCGGGCAGCATCAGGGCCGCGCCGAACCAGTAGGGCCCGCCGATGGCGAGGCCGAACAGCGACCCGGCGATCAGGGGCCCGACCATGCGGGCCAGAGAGCCGGCCGCCATGTTCAGGCCCAGCATCTCGCCCTGGCGGTCGGGCGGGGTGTTGCGCGAGATCAGGGCCGCCACGCAGGGAAAGACCAGCGACTGGCCAAAGGCCGTGCCGCCCACGATCACCGGCACCAGGGCGGCGCTGGGCACGAAGGGGGTCAGGAACAGGGTCACGGCGATGATCGACAGGCCGGTGGTCAGCACCAGCGGCTCGCCAAAGCGCCGCGCCAGCCGGCCGGTCACGGCCCCCTGACCGATGGAGGCGACCACTCCGATCACCGCGAAGCACAGGCCAACCTCGCGCGGGCCCCAGTTGAACCGGGCGTGGGTCCACAGGCCAAACACCGACTCCATGCCGGCAAAGGCGGCGGTCGAGACCAGGGTGACCAGCAGCACCCGACTGAGGATCGGGCTGGCCATGGCCGCCTGCAAGGCCTCGCGCCGATGGGGGCGCGGCGCGTCGGCGGCGCTGGGCGTGCGGCTCTCGACCACGAACAGGAAGACGCCCAGCGAGGCCAGGGCCGCCATGCCGGCGGCCACGAACAGCGGGATCTGGAACCCCAGGCGTCCGGCTTCGGGATGGGCCAGCAGGCCGCCCAGGGCGGGGCCGACCACGAAGCCGGCGCCGAAGGCCGCGCCCAGCAGGCCCATGCGTCCCGCTCGCTTCTCTGGCGGGGTCACATCGGCCATGTAGCCCTGGATGGTCGAAATGTTGCCGCTGCCGAACCCTCCCACCAGGCGGATGGCGAAAGCGACCCAGATGGTCGGCGCGAAGGCCAGCGCCACATAGGAAAGCGTGTTGGCCAGGATGGTGACGATCAGCACCGGCCGCCGGCCGATGCGGTCCGACAGCCGCCCCCAGAACGGCTCGGCGAAGAACTGTCCCAGGCTGTAGGCCGAGAATAGCGCCGTGATCTGCCAGGGCTCCGCCTTCAGCGACTGCGCATAGAAGGGCAGCAGCGGAATGACCAGGCCAAAGCCCACCAGGTTGATGAACACCACCAGCAGCAGGACGTAGAGCGCGCGCTCGCTGTGGGCGGACGACGCGGGGGAGGCGGTCGGGGACATGGTCGGCGCTTTCGAAGGGCCGCCCGAATACGCCTTTTGGCGCGGCTCCGAAACGAAAAACGCCCCGGCCAGGGCCAGGGCGTTTGTTTCGAAATCAGGTCGATGCGGTCAGCGCGGCGCCAGGATCATGATCATCTGCCGGCCTTCCATGCGCGGCTCGTACTCGACCTTGGCGATTTCCTCGAAGTCGGTCTTCACCTTGATCAGCAGCTTCATGCCCAGCTCGGGGTGAGCCATTTCACGACCGCGGAAGCGCAGGGTCACCTTGACC
>JANOSS010000105.1:0-85489 GCA_031415995.1 Caulobacter sp.
CACTAATTAGCAAGCGGCTTGGTAACCCCCGTGGGTCTCTGGCGATATCTTCGACGTATCAAGCTTCGCCTTATCACATAAAATGACCACCGCTGGGTGGGACCGGACGGGGCGCTCGCCGTCGCGCGCATCGCCGAGGTCATCGCCGCCGAAAATCCCGACGTGGTGGCGCTGCAGGAACTGGACGTCCTGCGCCGCCGCACCAAGACTGTTGACCAGGCCCACCGCCTGGCCGAACTGCTGAAGATGAAGTTCCATTTCCATCCGGCCATGGCCGTGGAGGAAGAGCTTTACGGCGACGCCATCCTGACCGCCCTGCCCGAGCGCCGGATCAAGGCGCAGGGCCTGCCGCTGTACCGGCGGGTGCCGGGACTGGAGCCGCGCGGGGCCCTGTGGGTCGAGGTCATGGTCGGCGACACACCCGTCCAGATCATCAACACCCACCTGGGCCTGATCCCACAGGAACAGAAGCGTCAGGCCGCCGCCCTGCTGGGCGAAGCCTGGATGACGTCTGACGCATGGACCGCGCCGGGCGTGCTGCTGGGCGACTTCAACGCCTCGCCCTACTCGGCCACCTACCGCATGCTGCACGCCGCCCTGCGCGACGCCCAGACCCCCAGCGGGACGTGGCTTCGGCCGGCGACGGCGACCTTCCCGTCCAGCTTCCCGTTCATGCGCATCGACCACGTCTTCCTGACCAAAGGCCTGGAAACCCTCGCGGTGAGGTCGCCCTACGACTCGCGGGCCCGGGTGGCCTCCGACCATCTGCCGCTGGTGGTCGATCTGCAGGTTACGGCAGCAGGTGCACCGGGGGTTCCGGTGGCGGTTCCGTCAGACGAACCAGATCCTGCTTGAGACGCTCGCGGCGGCCCCAGGGTCGCCAGGCGTCGTCGGGCGAGATGGCGTCGCCCAGGTTCCAATCGGCGATGAACTGCTGAACGCCGGTCAGATGCCGGGCGGGCACGGGCTGTAATCGGCGTGGCGGACCACCCTTGACGTCCAGGGCGTGGATCGCCGCTGCCAGGCCGCCCTCGCGCTGCATGGCTTCGATCACATCGATGGCCGGACGCGCCAGGAAGTGACCGATCAATCGGGCCAGGAAGGCGGTGATGACGTCGCGCTCCTGCGCGTCCCGCCCCTCGAAGGCCAGGTCGCACTCGGTGTCGAGACCGATCGAGCGGTTGTTGAGATTAGCCGAGCCGACCCGCAGCATCCCGTCATCGATGATCGCCACCTTGGAATGGACGATGATCGGACTGCCCTTGGGCGTATGGGCGCTGAACGCCGCGAAGCGCTTGTAAACATCGACCGACCGCAGGCGATTGATGGCCGCGGTGCGGGCGCTGTCCATGGTGATCTGGTCGAAATAGCTGGGGCTGCGGGCCGGCCCGACCGTCACCACCTCGGGGCCGTCGGGTTCGATCAGGCGCTCGGCCAGGGCTTCGACGATGATCGGCGAGGTCAGGTACTGGTTTTCCAGATAGATCAGCCGCTTGGCCGCCCGGATGCTGGAAAGGTGCAGCAGCAGGCTTTCGGTGACCTCTGGCCGGTCCTTCCACGCCGCCTCGGTCCGGCTGATCGCCACCTCGGTGCGGCGCAGGTCGGGCAGAAGCCCCGGCGGCCAAGGTGCCTCGTCGGGCCGTTCCGGGGGGCTCAGGCTCTCGCCGGTGGCGTTGCGCCAACGGGCGATGAACAGGTCACCCAGGGCCTGGGCCGCGCGGCCATCGACCAGCATCGCGACCTCATGGCGGGCCGGATAGTGGCGTCTGGTCGGCAGGCGGCGGCGGGGATCATTGTCGAGATGCTCGCAGGTATCCCAGCGATCGACGCCGATGTCGCCGCCGCTGAGCAGGGCCGTCGCGCCGTCGATGATCACCACCTTCTGATGATGGCAGGCCGAGGCCGGCAGGGTGGCGTCGAGCTGATACTTGACCCGCGAGCCCGCAAAGAAGGCCGCGCCGCGCTGGGGTCCGAACAGCTGGGCCGCCGCGATCGGAAACGGCATGTCCCAGGTCAGGATGCGCACGTCCAGCGCCGGGTTCAGGGCCGCCTGCCGGCGCAGGATCAGCCCGATGCGGTCGGCCTGCTCGGGATCACGGCTCTTGCGGACCCGATCCGGATCCAGTCGAGTCAGGGGGTCGAACACCCAGGCCAGAATCCAGATCGAGCGCTTGGCGGCCAGCAGCAGCGGCTTGAGGGCGTCGAAGGTCTCGTCGTTGTCGATGAGCAGGGCCAGCCGGTCGGCGGGCTCGACGCGCCAGCAATTATAGCCTTGCCGAAAAACAGAAGACCGCTCGCCCATGTCGCTCCAATCGCGGTGAGATTCGACAACGCGCAGACCCGCCCCATGGCTCCGCTTCAAATCAATCTCGCGCAGTCTTCGAGCGATATGGGAATCTGGCGTGCGACCGCCAAGGAGTCCGCGCCTTGATCGGCCCCGAACCGCGGAAAGCGTTGAGCGCGGGGAAGGCCTAACCCGCGATCGCCGCCGCGTCGCGTTCGCCGGTGCGGATGCGCAGGGCCTGTTCAAGGTCCATGACGAACACCTTGCCGTCGCCGATCTTGCCGGTGTTGGCGGTGCGCTGCAGGGCCTCGACCACAGGCTCGACCACATCGGTGGGCACGGCGATTTCGAGTTTTACCTTTGGCAGCAGCTTCACCTCGTATTCGGCGCCGCGATAAACCTCGGTCTTGCCCTTCTGCCGGCCATAGCCACGCACCTCGGTCACCGTCAGCCCCGACGCGCCAGCCTCGGTGACCGCTTCGAGAACAGCGTCGAGGCGGCTGGGCTTGATGATGGCGACGATCATTTTCATGGCGCGGCTCCCGCAGCGAACAGTGATTACGAACCTAAGCTAGGCTCCGAACGCGGCGCGTCCAAGTGCGATCCGTCCGCAATGCGCGCCGGCGCCTTCGCAACAGGCGCCTTTCGCGCTGTCGCCGGACCGACGGGACTGGGCGACAGGACGCCCGGCGTGAAGACCCGGACGCGCGCGCGGTGGCCGCGCGGCTTTACGGCGAAGGTCTGTTTGACCGCTTCCATCAGAATCAGTCCGGCGAACCGCGGCCACAGGCGGGCCCCGACCTGCTCGAAGCCCTCGGCCCAGCCGGCGGTCATGGCGATGGGCGGCGCATACAGCGCCCGGGTCCAGCCGGCGGGCTCAAGATCGGCGTCGCGGATCAGCCGCTCCAGCTGGCTGCGACTAAACGGCCGGCCATGGCCGAAAGGCGTGCTCTCGGCGCCGGCCCAGAGGCCGTCGCGCGACGCAACCGTCACGATCAGCCGGCCGGTGGGGGCCAGAACCCGGCCGATCTCGGCCAGGACAGCGGCCGGGTCGTCGGCCTCTTCCAGGGCATGGACGGCCAGCACCCGGTCGAACATGGCGTTGGGCAGCGGCAGCGCTGTTTCCTCGACCAGGCAGGCCTGGTTGCGACCGCCCTGCGGCCAGACCTCGACGCCCTGGGTGGCGGGCATGGCGGCCACCACGCGCCGGGCGCTCTGGCGGGCCGCATCCAGGAAGGGGGTGGCGTAGCCCAGGCCCAGCACGTCAAGGCCGCGCGTATTGCCCCACGCCTCCTCGACCTTGCGCGCCAGCATCAGCCGCGCGGCACGGCCAAGCGGTGTGGCGTAGAAGGCTCTGAGATCGAGCACGTCGCGACGCATTGAGTCTCCGGGGCGGCCAGTTCATCTATGTAGGCGGTGGCGGGCCTCGCGTCACCGCCTGACACAGAACAAGGCTTTCCATGTCGCTGACCGTCCACCAGTTCGCCTGCCTGTCCGACAACTATGGCTTTCTCGTGCGCGACGACGCCACCGGGGTGACCGCGACCATCGACACGCCCGACGCCGACGCGATCCTGGCCGAGCTGAAGGGTCTGGGTTGGGGGTTGGACCTGATCCTCAACACCCACTGGCATCCCGATCACGCCGGCGGCAACGCTGCGATAAAGGCCGCGACCGGCGCGACCATTATCGGCCCGGCCGAGGTGACCCGCATCGCGCCGCTGGACCGCGAGGTGGTCGACGGCGATGTGGTGGACCTGGGTCAGACCCGCTTTACAGTGCTCGATACGGGCGGCCACACCCTGGGCCATATCGCCTATCATGACGCCGTCGGCGCCAACGCCTTTGTGGGCGACACCCTGTTCGCCCTCGGTTGCGGGCGGCTGTTCGAGGGCACGGCCGAACAGATGTGGGGCTCGCTGTCAAAGCTGACCGCCCTGCCGGACGCCACCACGGTCTATTGCGCCCATGAATACACGGCCTCGAACGCCCGCTTCGCCCTGTCGGTCGATGACGATCCCGTCCTGAAGGCGCGCGCCGAGCAGATCTTCGCCGCCCGCGAACGGGGTGAACCCACCGTCCCGACCTCGATCGGCGTCGAAAAGGCGACCAACCCGTTCCTCCGCGCGCCCCTGCTGCGTCCGGACCTGGACCCTGCCAAGGCCTTCGCCGAGATCCGCGCCGCCAAGGACGGCTTCAAGGGATGAGCCCCGAAACCAGGCCCTTGGGCATCTCCGGTGATCTGGGCGCCCGGGAAATCATTCGATTGCTGAACCTTCAGCCGCATCCGGAAGGTGGCTGGTATCGCCGGACGTTTGAGGACGTGTCCGTCGATGGCGCCCGGCCGGCCTCGACGGCGATCTACTACCTGCTGGAGGCGCAGCAGATGTCGGCCTGGCACCGGGTCGATGCGGTCGAGGTCTGGCACTACCACGCCGGCGCGCCGCTCTCGCTGACCCTGTCGCCGCCTGACGGTGACGGCGCGACGGCGCATGTGCTGGGTCCTGACCTGCGCGCAGGCTGCCGTCCCCAGATGGTCGTTCCCACGCTGTGGTGGCAGACGGCCGTAAGCCTCGGCGCCTGGAGCCTGGTCAGTTGCACGGTGGCCCCGGGCTTCCGGTTCGAAGGCTTCGAGATGGCGCCGCCGGACTGGCGGCCAAGAATCCGGCCAGATTAGCCCCTCCCCATTTTGGGTCCACTTTGAGGGGGCGAGACAATTTACCGCACCCCCTGCGCCAACCTTTTCGCCCCGGGAGAACCCGGTTCGCTGTAACAGGGTTCCCCAAATTGGGGAGTGGCGAGACGATGTCGGACGAGTACCATGACGCGCGCGCGGCGGTGCGCTGCGCCACGGATTACATTTTACGCTGGGTTGAAATCGCCAATGAGGCCCATGGCATAGATATCATCTATTCGCTCGTCTACACGACCCTCTGGGCGGGCAACGTCTCGCATCTGCGGGGCAAGGTGTATGCCGAGATCGACGACATTCCGCCCGATGAAGAGCGCCGGCCGATCACCATTCGCCAGGTCGCCGACTCCCTGGGCCTGCCCTACGAAACCGTCCGTCGCCGCGTGGTCGAGATGCTGAAGCGCGGCGTCGCCAAAAAGGTCGGGCGCGAAGGCTTCATCGTGCCTGGCGAAGCCCTGGCGCGGCCTGAAATGGTCGCGAGCCTGCGGCGCTCTCACGCCAGCCTGACGCGGTTCCTGAAGGAACTGAAGACCCTGGGGGTAGAAGCCGCCTGAGCCTGTCCAGCCGGTAGGAGGCTTTGGCACCCAGCGGGGTCCAGGCGGGCTGGCGCCGCCCTACCGGTTGACCACCTTGACGATCCGCTTCGATGACGGGCGCCCGGCCATGCCCTGGCCGGGGGCATAGGTCACGATCAGGGCCCCGTTCCTGAGGGTGGCGCCGGGCTTGTCGCCCTCGGCCAGCACAACCCGCGTAATCCCGGCCAGGATTGACCGGTCACCCCTGCGGGCGATGCGCTCGAACGCCTCGGCGGTGATGGTCGCGGACTCGGCGATCAGCACGGAGGTCTCCGGCCGCGCATCCTGCATCGTCTCGAACGGCATCTGCCGCTGGGCCGCGCGACTGGCTCGGATGCTGGCCTGACCCATGCGCTGATAGAGGGCGATGGGCGAGATGGCGGACGGCGGCTGGATCGACGGCGCCTTGCCGATCAGGGCGGCGGCCGCGCCGTTGGGACTCTCGTCGGTGAACAGGATCATGCCGCCGAGCTTGGTGGCCCGCAGCATCGGTTCGCCCATCTCGTTGTGATAGATGACGTCGCCACGCGAGGCGCGCTGCGGCGACAGCACCCAGACCTCAGCGCTGTTCTCGAACTTCAGCAGGGGCAGTGGCGAGGCGCGATCCAGCACGAAGGCGCTGCCGCTTTCGGAGACATAGCGAGCGATCGGGGGCGGTGCCGGACGGCGTGAAGTCGAAAAGCCGCGATGGCCCAGCAGGGCGTCCTTGAGGGACTGCGCGGCCTGTTGGGCGCTGGCAGGAGAACCGACCGCGAGGATGGCGACGATCGCGAGGACGGTCTTCGCCCCCCAGCCGCTCTTCTCAACAATCGAACTCATCATTCAGCTGTCATACCCGCCGACTAGGGCGAATCTTGGACGGTGGTCGCTGCCCCCTTGCCCCGCGATCCGCCGTCGCTCCCTAGGTGAAGGTTTCACGACGAAACGCCCCGCGTCGTCAACCGTCGTGACAACGGCCCGGTCGCCTGCGCGCCGGGCCGTTGCAGACATGTCAGCCCGGACAGCCTCTAGGCCGCCATGTACTGCCCGCCGTTCAGGGTCAGGGTGGCGCCGGTCACGAAGCCCGCCCGCTCGCCGGCCAGGAACGAGACCATGTCGGCGATCTCTTCGCCCTTGCCCAGGCGGCCCACCGGGATGCCGGCGATGATGCTGGCCAGCACGTTTTCCGGCACGGCGGCGACCATCTCGGTGTCGATATAGCCCGGGCAGATCACATTGACCGTGACGCCCTTCTTGGCGTTTTCGAGCGCCAGGGCCTTGGTGAAGCCGATCAGCCCGGCCTTGGCGGCCGAATAGTTGGTCTGGCCCATCTGGCCCTTCTGGCCGTTGATCGAGCTGATATTGATGATCCGGCCCCAGTTGCGCTCGCGCATGCCTTCGATGACCGGGCGGGTCATGTTGAAGGCGCTATCCATGTTGACGCGGATCACTTCGGACCACTGCTCATAGGTCATCTTGTGCAGCATGCCGTCGCGGGTAATGCCGGCATTGTTGATCAGCACGTCGATGGGACCCAGCTCGGCCTCGACCTTTTTCACCGCAGCGGCGCAATCGTCGAA
This sequence comes from Caulobacter sp., assembly GCA_031415995.1. Lineage (GTDB taxonomy): Bacteria > Pseudomonadota > Alphaproteobacteria > Caulobacterales > Caulobacteraceae > Caulobacter. The sequence continues at coordinate 7,111 of JANOSS010000105.1, forward strand.
CGAGCCGACATTGCCCTTGACCACCATCACGCCCAGGTCCTTGGCGCAGGCGGCGGCGGCCTCTTCGTTGCCGGAATAGCCGGCCGCGACCTTCATGCCGTCGGCCACCAGGCGCTCGCAGATCGCGCGACCGATCCCTCGGGTGCCGCCGGTCACGAATGCAACTCTCGTCATGTGTCTCTCCCGAGTTTCTTTTTATGAGTGTCGACAATCAGCGGGCCGGGGCAAGGCCCCGGCGCACCGTCATCGAAATTTGTCTGTTCAGACCGCCTCGACGCACATGGCCACACCCATGCCGCCGCCGATGCACAGCGTCGCCAGACCCTTCTTGGCGCCCGAACGCTTCATCTCGTGCAGCAGGGTGGTGAGGATGCGCGCGCCCGACGCGCCGATCGGGTGACCGATGGCGATGGCCCCGCCGTTGACATTGACCTTGGCGGTGTCGAGACCCAGTTCCTGAACCACGCACAGCGACTGGGCGGCGAAAGCTTCGTTGGACTCGACCAGGTCGAGGTCGGCGACGGTCCAGCCGGCCTTTTCCAGGGCCTTCTGGCTGGCCGGGATCGGACCCGTGCCCATGATCTCCGGATCGACGCCGGCATTGGCCCACGACGCGATGCGGGCCAGCGGTGTCAGGCCGCGGGCCTTGGCTTCGTCAGCGCTCATCAGGACCAGGGCGGCGGCGCCGTCATTGAGGCCCGAGGCGTTGGCGGCGGTGACCGAGCCATCCTTGGTGAAGGCCGGACGCAGGCCCGAGATCGCGTCGATCGTCACGCCGTGACGGATGAACTCGTCCTTGTCGACGACGGTGTCGCCCTTGCGGCCCTTGATGGTGACCGCAACGATCTCGGCGTCGAACCGGCCGGCCTTCTGGGCGGCCTCGGCCTTGTTCTGGCTGGCGACGGCGAAGGCGTCCTGGTCGCCGCGGGTGATCTGCCAGCGTGACGCGATGTTCTCGGCGGTCTGGCCCATGTGATAGCCGTGGAAGGCGTCCCACAGGCCGTCCTTGATCATGGTATCGACGAACGACAGGTCGCCCATCTTCTGGCCATTGCGCAGATGCTGGGCGTGCGGCGCCTGGCTCATGCTTTCCTGACCGCCGGCGACAACGATCTTGGCGTCGCCCGCAGCGATCTGCTGGGCCGCCAGGGCCACGGCGCGCAGGCCCGAGCCGCACAGCTGGTGGAGGCTCCAGGCCGGGCTGCCCACCGGGATGCCGGCATTGATCGCGGCCTGACGGGCCGGACCCTGGCCGGCGCCGGCCTGCAACACCTGGCCCAGGATCACTTCATCGACGTCGGCGGGCGAGATGCCGGCGCGCTCGATGGCGGCCTGGATGGCGATCTTGCCCAGTTCAGACGCAGGCAGGCTGGACAGCGCCCCGTTGAAGGAACCGACCGGCGTGCGGGCGGCGGAAACGATGACGATGTCGCTCATGGCGAAGCTCCCGTAACGATCTGACGTGACGCCTTCGCAGTTGCGGCGCCCGTGCTTTTGCAGTGCAGCAGCACAATGCATACCGAACCGCGTTCGTCACGGGCACTTTTTCACGGCTTGTTGCGCCTTCCAAGTGTTCTGACCACTGGCGCCCTGCCTTTGCATTGGCGATAGTGCGTTGCGAACAGCGGCCGACACCGCTCTCCCAGGGAACGAAATGTCCGAGAACCCCGAAAAAGGCGAAGCCAGCGCCGGCGCTGAAAAGGCGGCCGGCCAACGCGTGATCATCAAGAAATACGCCAATCGTCGCCTCTACAACACAGCGTCCAGTTCGTACGTGACCCTCGAACACCTGTCGGACATGGTGAAGGAGGGCATCGACTTCGTGGTCTATGACGCCAAGTCGAACGATGACATCACGCGCTCGGTGCTGACCCAGATCATTTTCGAGGAAGAAAACCGGGGCGGCGGCCAGAATCTGCTGCCGATCCAGTTCCTCCGCCAACTGATCGGCTTCTACGGCAACTCCATGCAGGCCTTCCTGCCCAGCTAACTTGAGATGTCGCTGGAAAGCTTCACCAAGCAGCAGGAGCGGATGCGCACCCAGTTCGCCGGCGTCACGCCGGGCCTGACCGCCGCCAAGCTGCCAGTCGGCATCGGCGTCTATGAAGAGCAGGTTCGCCAGAACATGGCCCTGTTCGACCGGGCGATGAAGATGTTCTCGCCCTTCGCCTATGCCCGGCCAGAAGACGCCGCTGCGGCGGCCTCGTCAGAACCCACCGTGCCCGCCCCGCAGCCCAGCGAGGATTCCCTGGCCGACCTCAAGCGCCAGCTGGAAGTCATGCAGCAGCAGATCGAGAAACTGGCCACCAAGCCCTGAGGGCCCTGAGGGCCCGGCCCTTAAGCCTGCAGAAACCACACCGGAACAGCCGTTCTTAACGGTCAAGGCCCTAGGCTGATGACCATGAACGGCCCAATCGATCCCATCCGGCGTTCCAGCCCTGCGCGCCGCGCGCTGACCGTGCATCAGGATTCCGCCCATGAGGCCGAACCCGAGGATGTTGTGTTCGTGCGCGAGGAAGCGCCGGCTTCGGCGCCGCGCAAGAGCGGATTTGGCGCGTTCGCAGCCCAGTTGATGGGCCAGAGCGGTCAGAAGCGCGGCCTGCGCGGTGGGCAGGAAGTGCTCGACTCGGCGCGATCGACCTATCTCGGGACGGAATATTCCGGCGAGGCCGACCGCCGTCCCAGGGCGGGCCTGTTGAAAAAGACCGCGATCTAGGAGTCTGGCTTGCCCAGGCGCGCCTCCAGGGCGGCGACCCGGGCCTCCAGCATGGCGATGCGCTTGTCCCGCGCCTCCAGTGGATCGAGCGGTGACCGCACGCCGGCCCGCAGCGCCGCCTCAGCCGTCGTTACGCCCAAAAGCTCAGCAAAAGCCGTCAGTTCGTTCCAGCTCAACTCGCGCTGATCCTTGAACGCCAGCTCCAGAGACGCCTCGTCCATCTGGGCGACAGCGGCCATCACGGCGCGGCTCAGGCCCCGCTGCGTCAGCCGAGCCTCGTACCAGCCCCGGTCAAAGAACAGCGCCATCAGCGTTTCGTCCTGCGACACCCGGCTTGGCGCCGGTCTTGCTTAACCGTTGGTGAATTCATCGCCGACGAGTGCTCCCATGCTGACCGCCGCCATCCGCTTTCTCGACATCGCCGTGGTCACCCTGATCTTCACGGCCCTGACCTAGATCAGGCAAGCCTTCCGGCGCCAAGCCGCGGCTTGGCGACCCTGGCCGGACACCCGATGCTCCCCTCAGGGCAGGGCTATCGCCTATGAGTTTGCGCCCAGAAAAGTTGTCATCCCGGACAAGCCGGGCGCCGATCCGGGACCGCCGGAAGCGCTGAGTTCAGGCGTCGGTCCCGGATCTCCGCGCTGCGCGCTCGGGCCAAGGCTGGGGCGGGATGACAGCCGTTTTTTGGCCATATGCGACAGTCCTGCTCCGCAGGGGGAGCTGTCGCGGCGCGACCGAGGGGGCGCCGCTGGCCTGAGGGGCGTGGAGCTCTATCTGGGCCCGCGCCGCACGGCCCACTTATCCGACCGAGACCGCGCCCTGGCGCTCGCCCTAACGCGGCCTTCACCACGCCCGTCGAGCAAGCCTTAATCGGCGAGCGCTATTCCTCCCGCTCACATCGGGGAGAATTTTCGTGCTTCTGACGCTATCGGGCCTGTTTGTCGCGATCCTGCTCGCCACGCTCGCCTGGACGTTCGCAGAGCCCTACGTGACCCATTGGCGCGGGATGCGGGCGGCTGAAAAGCGGCGGATCGCGGAGCGCCGGAAACCGACGCCCCAGTAGTCGCCTTCAGTTCTCGCCGAAATCCACGTCGCGCCGCGCGGCGACGATGGTGACGATGAAGCCGGCCAGAACGTCCAGCAGAACCATCACGGTAATCAGGAAGAAGGTCGAGGTCGCGAAGGCCGGGGCCAGCAGGAACTCGATCAGGCACACAATGAACAGTACCAGCGACAGCGAGTGATTGATGATCGCGATCTTGCGGCTGGTCGTGGATTTCAGCAGCTCGACAAACAGCACCACCAGGGAAGCGGCCAGTAGCAGATCGCCCAGGCTGACGGCCCAGTCGACGCGCGAGGTCATGTGGATGGTGAACAGGGTCTCGGTCATGCGCGCATGCGCCTGGGCCGACATGAACGCCCCCGACAAGGTCAGAGCGATCAGATTGTAGACCAGCACTGGCAGGGCCAGCAGCGGAACCGCGGCGAACATAGACAGCCTCTCCCCCAAGGACTCGCGGCCGTCAGGGTCGCGCCGTTTACGGTTAACCGCATTTCCCGGGCGGGAGAAGGCGGTTCAACTCCAAGGTGCTAAGTCGGCGCTAAGCTTCGTCGACGCCTTGGGGATTGCGCAGCCGAGTCTGCAGCCACATCACGCCCAGCAGGTCGCTGACCGAGGCCTTCAGCCGGCCGAAATTGGTATATTTCGACACCCCGCTCTCACGGTGGCGATGGTTGACCGGCTGGAACGCCACCTCATAGCCCTCGCGCAGCATCAGGGCCGGGATATAGCGGTGGATGTGGTCGAAATAGGGAAGCCGCAGGAAGGCCTCGCGGCGGAAGGCCTTCAGCCCGCAGCCGGTGTCGTTGGCGGTATCTTTCAATAGCCGCTTGCGCACGCCGTTGCCGACCCTGGACGCCAAGCGCTTGGCGCTGCGGTCCTGGCGCTTGACCCGCTCGCCGCCGACCAGGGCCAGGGTGGCGGGACCGGCCGCCAGGGCCCGGGCCAGGCGCGGCGCGTCGGCCGGATCGTTCTGGCCGTCGCCGTCCAGGGTGACGATGATCGGCCCGCGCGCCGCCAGTATGCCGCTGCGCACGGCGCGGCTCTGGCCGGAGTTCTTGCGATGGCTCAGCACCCGCAGCTGCGGGATCTCGGCTTTCAGGGCCACCAGCAGGGCGCGGGTGTCGTCGCGGCTGGCGTCGTCGATGAAGATGATCTCGTGATTTTCGCCGGCGAAGGCGGCCGCGATCTCGCGCGCCAGGGCCGGGGCCGCGCCGCCCTCGTCGAAGACGGGGACGACAATCGAATAGTCAGGGATTGCGGCGGCTTGAGCAGTCATCGCCCTCTAATACCTGAAAAGTCGCCACACGAAAGGATCGTGCTATTCCATGCGCCATGACGCTTGAATCTCGCCTGGATGCCTGGAGCCGCAGTTGGCGCGGCCCGCTGCTTGCCGCCCTGCTGGCGTTTCTGGCCGGCCTGCCGGGCCTGCTGGCCATGCCGCCGCTGGACCGCGACGAGTCGCGCTTCGCCCAGGCCACCGCCCAGATGCTGGAAACCGACGACCTGGTGGTGATCAAGTTCCAGGACCAGCCGCGCTTCAAGAAGCCGGTCGGCATCCACTGGCTGCAGGCGGCGACGGTGTCGCTGGTCTCGGCACCCGAGGATCGCGGCATCTGGGCCTATCGCATCCCGTCCCTGCTGGGCGCGATGCTGGCGGCGGCGGCCTGCGCCTGGGGGGCCGCGGCGCTGTTTGACCCGCGCACCGGCCTGCTGGCCGGGGCCATACTGGGTTCGACCTTCCTGCTGTCCAGCGAGGCCTTCATCGCCAAGACCGACGCGGCCCTGTGCGGTTTCACGACCCTGGCCATGGCGGCCCTGGCCCGGATGTACGCCGACCACCTCGCCGGGCGCGCGCCCAGCCACTGGACCAAGCTGGCCTTCTGGAGCGGCCTCGCCGTCGCGGCCCTGATCAAGGGGCCGGTAGGCCTGCTGACCGTGATCTTCGCCGCCCTGGCCCTGTGGGCCTGGGACCGCAAGGCGCCGTGGCTGAAGACCCTGGGCTGGGGCTGGGGCCTGGTGCTGTTCGCGGCCGTGGTGCTGCCCTGGGCGATGATGATCACCGTGGCCACCGACGGCGCCTTCTGGGGCGTGGCCATCGCCGGCGACCTGGCCCCCAAGATGATCGGCGGACAGGAAGGCCATTCGGGACCGTTCGGCTATCACACCCTGCTGGCGCCGCTGCTGGTCTATCCGGCGACCCTGCTGTTGCCCGCCGCCCTGGTGCTGGCCTGGACCGGCCGAGGCGAGCCCGGCGTGCGCTTCGCTGTGTGCTGGCTGGTTCCGACCTGGCTGATGTTCGAGATCCTGCCGACCAAGCTGGCCCACTACACCCTGCCGGCCATGGGCGGCATGGCCATGCTGCTGGCCGCCGCCGTGCGCGCGCCTCTGGGCGACCTGGTTCGCCGGATCGGGTCGGGCCTGACCCTGTTCGTTTCGCTGCTGCTGGCCGCCGTGGCGGTTTACGGCATGAAGGCATTCGGCCAGGGCGCTGATCTGGTCTGGACCGTGCTGACCGTGCTGCTGCTGCTGGCGGCCGGCATCCTGGGCTCGCTGCTGCTGCTGCGCCGACAATCGGCGCGGGCCCTGGTGGTCTCGGGCGGTCTGGGCGTTCTGGCCCATGCCTGCCTGGTCGGCGGCCTGATCCCGCATCTGGAGCCGCTGTTCCTGTCCAGGGACATCGCCGACGCCCTCGACCGGGGCAAGCTGTCACCCCGGTCCGGCGCTCCGGGCCCCGTGGCCGTGAGCGGCTATTCCGAGCCCAGCCTGGTCTTCCTGCTGGGCACCGCCACCGAGCTGACCGACGGCGACCGCGCCGCCCAGGCCATCGTCCAGGGCCGCCCGGCCGTAGTCGAGGCGCGCGAGGAGGCCGTGTTCCGCAAGGCCCTGTCCGCCGCCGGCCTGACGCCCCGACCGGTCGCGGTGATCGAGGGCCAGAACTATTCCGACGGCGACGACGAGCGCCTGACCATCTATCGCGGCGAGCCCCAGACGGACATCCAGACCGAAACTCAACCCGCTCCCGAGGACCGCCCATGAGCCGCTTCATCGAGATCGTCGAGGTCGGGCCGCGCGACGGCCTGCAGAACGAGAAGCTGTCGCTGTCGGTCGACGAGAAGCTCACCCTGATCCGCCAGTTGGAGGCCGCCGGCGCCCGGCGGATGGAGGTGGTGTCGTTCGTCAATCCCAACCGCGTGCCGCAGATGGCCGGGGCCGAAGAGATCATGGCGGCGCTGCCCGCCAACCTGAAATACGCGCGGATCGGCCTGGTGCTGAACATGCGCGGCTGGGAGCGCTGTGTGGCGGCCCAGTGTGACGAGGCCAATGTGGTGGTCTGCGCCACCGACGGTTTCGGGACCCGCAACCAGGGCTCGACCACCAGCCAGCAGATCGACACGCTGGCGGGCATTGTCGAGCGTCAAGCCGTCGAGGGCGGTCCGCCGATCACCGCGACCCTGTCGGTGGCCTTCGGCTGTCCGTTCGATGGCGAAGTCAGTGAGGATCAGGTCGTGGCCATCGTCCGCGAGATCGCCCTGCTTGGGGTTCCCGAAATCGCCATCGCCGACACCATCGGGGTCGCCGACCCCTGGACCGTCCGCAAACGGATCGAGGCCGTGCGCGCCGCCGCGCCGGACGCGCGCCTGCGCATGCACTTTCACGACACCCGCAATACCGGCCTGGCCAACGCCTTCGCCAGTGTCGAGGCCGGCGTCGACGTGCTGGACGCCTCGGTCGGCGGCCTGGGCGGCTGTCCGTTCGCGCCCAACGCCACCGGCAATATCGGCACCGAGGATCTGGTCTACATGCTGGAGCGGGCCGGCTTTGAGACCGGCTATGATCTTGGCGCGTTGATCCAGACCGGGCGCGCGATCAGCGAGCGTCTGGGCAAGGCGCCGGCCTCTTCCCTGGCGCGCGCTGGAGGTTTCCCCGCATGATCCGCTTCGTCCTGATCGCCGGGGCCGCCCTCGTATTGCTGAGCGCCTGCGCCGCCACCCCGCCGGCCCCGGACGCCGCGCGCTGCGATGTCACCGTCAAGTTCGGCAGCTATGGCATGGGCATTGATCACGTGCTGGCTGACAGCGTCGGCGCGGCGGTCAAGGGCGACCGCGATCTGGCCCGCGTCGAGCGCAAGCCGTGGGGGCGCGAGGGGGAATACGACCTGTGCCTGCAGGCCAAGAGCGGCCGCGACGCCAAGGCGATCTACGAACGCTACCGCGCCATGCTGCCGGGCCGGGCCCTGAAGGCGCCGACCTCGATCGAGGGGCCGGATGGTCTGAGATACGAGACAATCGCGCCGATGTAGCGGCTTGGCCGCTATCCCGGCGAAAGCCGGGGGCAGCCGGGCCCGACTAGATCGGCCGCCCGGTGATCTTCCACAGTAGCGGACGGCAGACCGACATCAGCATGATGGCCGGGGCCAGGAACACGGCCAGGGCGTAGCGCTGCAGGGTGTCGGCGCGCTTGATGAAGTAGCGGGACAGGCCCACGCCCTTGTGGAACTCGACCTTGACCGGGTGTTCCAGGCTGGTGTGGCCCAGATGCACGACCTGGGCCTTGGGCTGGAAGATCACTTCGCCGCCGGCCTGACGGGCGCGCCAGCACAGGTCGATGTCCTCGACGTGCAGGAAATAGCCCTCGTCAAAGCCGTCCAGCGCCTCAAAATCAACCCGCCGCAGTGCGAAACAGGCGCCCGAAATGGTCGGCATCGGCACCGGCGAGCGCGGCAGGGGTTCGGTTTCCCGATGAATCTCGTAGCCTGACAACCCGGCATAGCGACGGGTCAGATGACCAAAGCTGAGCAGGGTCGTGATCGGCGTTACCTCGCCGCGACGCCCGCCGCGCTGCTCGGAGCCGTCGGTGTTCATCACCCGCGCGCCGACCACGGTCGGGGTGGGCTGGCCGCGGAAGGCGGTCACCAGCGCCGCGATGCAACCGGTCTGCATGTTGGCGTCGGGATTGATGAAAATGATGTATTCGCCCTTGGCCGTCGTGGCGCCCAGATTGGCGCCGCGCGCGAAGCCGACATTGCCGTGGCCCTGCTGGAGCACGACGCGCGGCTCGGTCAGGCCCAGGGCCCGCAGCATCTCGGCGTCGCGCGGGGACGAGCCATTGTCGACGATGACGAACTCGTCGACCAGCGGCTCGTCCAGCACGTGCTTGATGCTTTCGATCAGCGCGCCACCCGTCCGGTACACGACCATCACCACCGAAATATTCGGTCTCGCCGGGCGGGCGCCGGCGGCAAGGGTCGTGAAGGATGGGAGGATGCTGTTCATCAGGCGAGCGCTGCCTCTTGCACAGGCTTGGAAACACCGCGCGCACGGGCCAGATCCGGCGGGGTCGCTTCGGCGGTCAGAACGCGCACGGCCTCGTCGAGCGACAGAATGTTCTGCCCCTCGCCGCCCAGACGACGCAGGGCCACCTGCCCCGTCTCTGCTTCCTTGCGCCCCACCACAGCGATCACCGGAACCTTTGCGAGACTGTGCTCGCGAATCTTGTAGTTGATCTTTTCATTACGCAGATCGACCTCCGCGCGGATCCCCATACTCGTCAACTTTTCGACGACCTGAAGCGCATATTCATCCGCGTCAGAGGTAATCGTCGTCACAACAACCTGCGTCGGCGCCAGCCAAAGCGGCAGATGGCCAGCGAAGTTTTCCAGCAGAATACCGATAAACCGTTCGAACGACCCCAAGATTGCCCTGTGAAGCATCACCGGACGCTTTTTTGAACCGTCTTCCGAAACGTACTCTGCGTCCAGTCGTTCCGGCAAAACAAAGTCCAGCTGCAGCGTGCCGCACTGCCAGACGCGACCGATCGCGTCCTTTAGCGAGAACTCCAGCTTGGGGCCATAGAAAGCGCCTTCGCCGGGCTGGTCAACCAGACGTTCGCCGGCGGCCTCGGCGGCCGTGGCCAGAGCGTGCTCGGCCTTGTCCCAAACCTCGTCGGAGCCCGCGCGAAGCTCCGGACGCGTCGAGAACTTCACGTCGTGAAGCTGCATACCGAGGTCGTTATACACGCTGCGCAACAGTTCGATGAACCTGGCGCTTTCCTCAGTGACCTGCTCTTCGCGGCAGAAGATGTGGGCGTCGTCCTGGGTGAAGGCCCGTACCCGCATGATGCCGTGCATGGCCCCCGAAGGCTCATAGCGGTGGCAGGCCCCGAACTCGGCCATGCGCAGCGGCAGTTCGCGATAGCTCTTCTGGCCGATATTGAAGATCTGGATATGACCCGGGCAGTTCATCGGCTTGACGGCTAGGACCTCGCCCTCGGCGCTTTCACACATGAACATGGCGTGGCCGAACTTTTCGGCGTGGCCCGACTTTTCCCACAGGCTGCGATCGAGGATCTGGGGGGTCTTGACCTCTTGATAGCCCGCAGCGTCCAGGCGGCGGCGCATATAGGCCTCCAGCGCCAGATACAGCGTCCAGCCCTTGGGGTGCCAGAAGATCATGCCCTTGCCCTCTTCCTGCAGGTGGAAGAGGTTCATGGTGCGGCCCAGCTTGCGGTGATCGCGCTTCTCGGCTTCCTCGACCCGCAGCAGATAGGCGGCCAGATCGGCGTCGCTGGCCCACGAGGTGCCATAGATGCGCTGCAGCTGGGCGTTGTTCTGGTCGCCGCGCCAATAGGCGCCGGCCAGCTTGGTCAGCTTGAAGGCCTTGCCCACCGCCTTGGTCGAGGGAAGGTGCGGCCCGCGGCACAGGTCCTTCCACTTTTCGCCCTGGTGATAGACCGTGATCGTGTCGCTGGCCGGTAGATCACGGATGATCTGGGCCTTGTAGCTTTCGCCCAGGGCTTCGAAGTCGGCGATGGCCGCGTCGCGGTCGACCTCTTCGCGGCGGATCTTCTCGTCGCGGTCGACGATCTGGCGCATGCGCTCTTCGATCTTCGGCAGATCGTCCAGGCTGAAAGGCTCATCACTGGCGAAGTCGTAATAGAAGCCGTCCTCGACATTGGGGCCGATCGTCACCTGGGTGCCGGGGAACAGCTCCTGCACCGCCTGGGCCAGCACGTGGGCGGTGTCGTGGCGGATGACCTCCAGCACTTCGGGGGCGTCGCGGGTGATGATCTCGAACTTCCGATCGCCGGTCAGGAGATCGGGCGTCAGGGGGCGATCAAGGTCCAGCAGCACGCCGTCCAGCTTGATCAGAAGCGCCTTCTTTTCCAGCGACTTGGAAATGGCGGCCGCCACGTCGCGACCGCTGGAGCCAGCGGGGTATTGACGGGACGAACCGTCGGGGAAAACCAGGTCGATCATTCTTCACATGTCCACTTGCGTGGCTGGTCGCGCGGCGGAGGCGGGTCATACCCCGAACCTCCAAACGGATTGCATCGGCAAATCCGTCGCAACGCCAGCCAGGACCCCTTGGCGGGTCCGTGATCCTTGAGCGCCTGAGCCGCATACTCCGAACAACTCGGCATGAAACGGCACTGACGCCCGATGAGGGGCGAGAGCGTCAACTTGTAGACCCGAAGGCCAAGGTCGACGGTGCGGTCGTAAAAGGTCATGCCAGCGCGCAATTGTTTCGAGGGTGGTTATCGCACCCGCGAAAAGCCGCAATCAAGCGGCGCCGGCGCTGCTAGTTCGCGTTTCCGTCGCGGCTGTGGCCCGAGAGACAGCCTCCACCGCCGCCTCGAACGCCAGAAGCGTCGACGCATGACGGGCGGGGTAGGCCTTTACAGGCTCAAGCACGGCAAGCTCCGAGAACCGGCCCGCAGGAGATGGGCCGTTGCGCTTGAGCATAGCGCGTAGGGAATCTCGCGCCAACTCGATCTCGGAAAGATCCGCGCCGATGATGTTGGCGCCCAGGATTGCGGCGCTGGCCTGCCCCAGGGCGCAGGCCGAAACCTCCTGGGCGAAGTCGCTGACCTTGCCGTCCGCCATCGTCACATCGACCGTGATGCGGCTGCCGCACAGCTTGGCGGTCTTCTCCGACGACGCATCGGGCGTCGCCAGCCGCCCGGCGCGCGGGATATTGGCGACCAGAGTCAGGATCTTGGCGCTGTAGAGCTCGTCGATCATCAGGCTGAAGTGGGGCTGTTCTGGCGCTGAGACCAGAGGGCCTCGGCATGATCGCGCAGGGCCTCGCCCATCTGGGTGTAGGCCGCCTTCAGCTTGCGGCGGTCATCCCTGCTGATCCAGCGCACCAGCAGGCCCATGAACAGCTCGCCGTTCGAGAAGGTCGAGCTGCCGGGGCCCATGGTCTCGATCTCGATATAGCGGATGGCGGTAACGAAGCCGCCCAGGCGGGTCGAGCGCCAGTGAAGTTGCTCATACGGCACCCAGTCCTGGACGACCGGCTGGATCACCCGCACCGGCTCGCCCGGCAGGGCCTGGTGCACGCTCAATGACGTGCCGATCTTCAGCTGGCCCTCGGCCCGGGGATGGACCGGGTTCCACTGCTCCCAGGTCGAGAAGTCCGAGATCAGCTCCCAGATCAGTTCGGCCGGGGCCTGGATGCCAATGCGGTGTTCGACGGCTCTTTGCATGGGCGGGCTTTTAGCACTGGAAGCGCGCCGGGTTAAACCCGTCCACGGTGCCGATCATTTTCCTGGCCGCTATCTCGACGGCCGCAGACCGCCCTCCGGGATTTCCGTAGACATATATACGGAAATCCCGCATGATTTTCATCCATGGGGATGGAGTTTGAATGGGACGACGCCAAGGCGCAGAGCAATCTGGCCAAGCACGGCGTCCCGTTCGCCTATGCCGCCCGGGTGTTTCTTGACGCGGGGCTGATCGATTTCGATACGTCCCGCCCTGGAGATGGCGAGCCGCGCCGCAAGGCGGTGGGCGCGATCGAAGGGCGCCTGTTTACCGTGGTCTACACATCGCGGGGCGAACGCATTCGGATGATTTCGGCGCGGCGCTGCAACCTGACGGAGGAACGACGCTATGGTCCGCTTCACCCTCAACCTGAATGAGCTTCCGGCGCTGAGCGCCGACCAGAAGGCGCGCCTGGACGCCATGGACGATGCGGCGTTGAGCGTCGCGGCGGCGTCCGATGCCGACAATCCGCCCCTGACGGAGGATGAGCTCGATCGCCTGAGCGCCGCGCGACATGTGCGTCAGGTGCGGGCCCAGACCGGCCTGAGCCAGACGCTGTTCGCCAAGACCTTCCACATCAATGTAGCCCGCCTGCGCGATCTGGAGCAGGGCCGCACCCAGCCCGACAGCGCCGTGCTGGCCTATCTGGCCGTGATCGACAAGGAGCCCGACGCCGTGCGCCGGGCGCTGGCCAGCGTCGACTGACCTCAGTCCCGCACCAGTCCGCCATCGACGACCAGGTTCTGGCCGGTGACCGCGCGGCTCCAGGGCGAGGCGAAGAACAGCACCGCGTCGGCGAACTCGGCCGGGGTGGTCACCCGGCGCAGAGGCGTGCTCTGGGCGATCAGGTCGAAGATCGCTTCCGGCGTCGCCGCGCTGGCGTCGGTGGTGCGCAGCAGGCCGCCCGACAGCATGTTGACGGTGATACCGCCGGGACCGAGATCGGCCGCCGCCGTGCGGGTCAGCGACAGCAGGGCGGCCTTGGCGGCGGTATAGTCGTGGTAGGGCACGACCGGGTTCTGGAACAGGTTGGTGCCGATATTGATCACCCGACCAAAGCCAGCGTTTTCCATGGCCGGCGCCGTGGCCTGGATCAAGTTCAGCGACCCGCGCAGCGACACGTCCAGCTGGCCCTGGAAATCCTCCCACGGGATTGACTGGATGGTTTCCCGGCTATCGCCGTTGAAGCTGAAGTCGCCCAGGGCATTGTTGACCACCGTGGTGACGTGGCTGCCGAAATGCTCGGCCGCCTCATTGACCATGCGGCGGACGCCTTCGCGATCGCTGACATCGGCCTGGATCGCCACGGCATGGTCGCCCAGCTCCTCGGCCAAGGCGAGGGCGGCGGCTTCGCTACGGCGATAGTTGATCACCACCGACGCGCCGTGGCCCGCGAAGGCCCGAGCGATGGCCGCGCCCAGTCCCCGGCCCGCGCCGGAGACCAGGACGATCTGTTCGTTCAGCTTCACGACGCTCAGTCCTTCATCCGCCAGGTCGCCCCGGCCGGACCGTCCATGACCACCACGCCCAGAGCATCGAGCTCCGCGCGGATGGCGTCGGCGGCGGTCCAGTCCTTGGCGGCGCGGGCCTCAACCCTGCGCTTGAGCAGGTCCTCGACCTGGGCCTTCAGGTCGTCGGAGGCGTCGCCCTCGAACCAGCTGTCAGGATCGGCCTGCAGGAAGCCCAGCAGGGCGCCGGCCTCGATCAGCCGGGCCTTGTTGGCGGCGATGGCGACGGTGTCGCCGGCGGTGACCGCCCGCTCGATGGCGCTGGAGACCTCGAAGAAGCAGGCAATCGCCTGCGGCGTGTTGAGATCGTCCTCAAGCGCGGCGACCACTTCTTCGGGGGCCTCCATCGCCTGGTCCATCGGCACGTCCTTGGCGCGACGCAGGGCGCCGTACAGACGGTCCAGGGCCTTGCGCGACTGCTCCAGCAGCTCCGGCGTCCAGTCTAGAGGCTGGCGATAGTGCGCCGACAGCAGGGCCCAGCGGATCACTTCGCCCGGCGTGGTCTTCAGCAGCTCGTTGGGCAGGATCACATTGCCCAGGCTCTTGGACATCTTCTCGCCGGACATATCCAGGAAGCCGTTGTGCATCCAGTAATTGGCCAGCACCGGCAGGTCATGGGCGCAGCGGCTCTGGGCCAGCTCGTTCTCATGGTGCGGGAAGGCCAGGTCGATGCCGCCGCCATGGATGTCGATGGTCTGACCCAGCGCCTTGTCGATCATGGCCGAGCATTCGATGTGCCAGCCGGGACGGCCCGCGCCGAATGGGCTTTCCCACACCGGCTCGTTTTCCTTGGACGGCTTCCACAGCACGAAGTCGGCGGGGTGGCGCTTATAGGGCGCGACCTCGACGCGGGCCCCGGCGATCATGTCGTCCATGTTGCGGCCCGACAGCTGGCCGTAGTCAGGGAAGGCCTGGGTGTCGAACAGCACATGGCCCTCGGCGGCATAGGCCTTGCCGGTTTCGACCAGCTTGCCGATCATCGCGACGATCTCGCCGATATGCTCTGTGGCCCGGGGCTCGAGGTCGGGGCGCAGGGCCAGCAGACCGTCAGCGTCGGCGTGATAGGCGGCCAGATAGCGATCGGTGATCGTCTTGATCGGCACGCCTTCTTCGAAGGCCTTCTTGTTGATCTTGTCGTCCACGTCAGTGACGTTGCGGGCATAGACCACCGCGTCCGCGCCATAGATGTGGCGCAGCATCCGGTACAGCACGTCGAACACCACCACCGGCCGGAAGTTGCCGATGTGGGAGTAGTTGTAGACCGTGGGCCCGCAGACATACATCGTCACCCGGTTCGGATCGGCGGGAACGAAGGCGCGCTTTTCGCGCGTCAGGGTGTCGTGGAGCTTCAAGGTCATGGGAAACGCGTCTGCCTGACGTAGCGGGAGGGTGTTGCGGAGGGCCGGGAGGGTCCCATATAGCTATTGGACACGCCGACGACACGTCATCTTTTCGACGAGCTCGGTCGTAGCTGTGAAACGGGTGGCACGCGTCATTCCAGAGCGACAGGCGCTCTGGCGCAACTCAGCCCGTGGAAAGACTCTCTCAAACCATGGACGCCCTGACCAGCGCGCGAACCCTGACCGGCCAAGAAGACGCCGCTCTTGATCTTGAACCCGCCCAGCGCCCCACCCGCGACGAGGCCATGGCCGCCGTCCGGACCCTGCTGGCCTGGGCCGGCGACAATCCCGACCGCGAAGGCCTGCTCGACACGCCCAAGCGCGTGGTCGACGCCTATGGCGAGTGGTTCGCCGGCTATGACGGCGACCCGGCCAAGGAGCTGAGCCGCACCTTCGAGGACGTGCAGGGCTATGACGACATGGTCATGCTGCGCGGCATCGACGTGCAGAGCCATTGCGAGCACCACATGGCGCCGTTCCTGGGCAAGGCCTGGGTGGCCTATATGCCGACCGGCAAGGTGGTCGGCCTCTCCAAGCTGGCCCGCCTGGTCGAGATCTACGCCAAGCGTCTCCAGACCCAGGAGACCATGACCATGCAGGTGGCCGACGCCATCGAGGACCACCTCAGCGCCGCCGGCGTCGCCGTGCTGATCGACGCCGAACATCAGTGCATGAGCACCCGCGGCGTCCACCACCACGACGTCTCGACCATCACTAACCAGTTCCGCGGCGTGTTCAGGACCGACAAGGTCCTGCAGCAGCGGTTCATGGACCTGGTGGTGCGGAAGTAGTTTCGGCCGTGCGTCCTTCGAGGCCCGCTGCGCGGGCGCCTCAGGATGAGGAACTCAGAAAATCTTCCTCATCCTGAGGTGCGAGGCGAAGTCGAGCCTCGAAGGACGCACAGCTAAACCGATCCCTTGATCCCCTCGCGGATCTTCGCCACGCAGGCGTCCACGGGCCGGTGGACCAGCGAGGCCTGTCGGCGCCATATGGGCGCATGACCGCGCCCATCTTCCCGCCCGCCCCCGACAAGCACGCCCTGGAACGGGGCGACCAGCTGGCCCCGCGCTTCAACGCCGACGGCCTGGTGGTCGCCATCGCCCAGCACGCCGACACCGGCGAGATCCTGATGCTGGCCTGGATGAACGACGAAGCCTTGAAGCTGACCGTCGACACCGGGATCGCCCACTATTTCAGCCGCTCGCGCGGCGAACTCTGGAAAAAGGGCGAGACCAGCGGCCAGCTTCAGCTGGTCGAGGCACTGCGGGTCGACTGCGACCAGGACGCCGTGCTGATCAAGGTGCGGCCGCAGGGCGATGGCGGCGCCTGCCACGTCGGCTTCCGCTCGTGCTTCTATCGGGTGATGGAAGACGGCCGGCTGGTCGAGCGGGAAGACGCGATCGCATGACCACGCTGCAGGCCCTGCTGGCCTTCAGCCTCGCCGCCTTCCTGCTGACCATCACGCCGGGCCTGGACACCGCCCTGGTGCTGCGCACCGCCGCCACCGAGGGGCTGCGGCGGGCCTTTGCAGCGGCGCTGGGCATCGGGATCGGTTGTCTGGTCTGGGGCGTAGCCGCCGCCTGCGGCGCCGGGGCCCTGCTGACCGCGTCCGAACTCGCCTATACCGCCCTGAAATGGGCCGGCGCGGCCTATCTGGTCTGGGTCGGCAGCAAGATGCTGATCAAGCCCCGCGAAAGGTTCGAGCCCGGCGCTGTGGCCCCCACCGGCGGCGGCACCTTCGCCGCCCTGCGGCGGGGCCTGCTGACCAACCTGCTCAATCCCAAGGTCGGGGTGTTCTACATCTCGTTCCTGCCGCAGTTCGTGCCGACCGGCGCCAGCCCGGCCACCTTCGGCGTGCTGCTGGCGGGTCTGCACGTGGTCATGGGCCTGATCTGGGCAGGACTGCTGATCGCCGCCACCGCGCCCCTGGCCGGCCTACTGCGCGAGGCCTCGGTGATCCGGTGGTTGGACCGGATCACCGGCGGCGTCTTCATCGCCTTTGGCCTGCGCCTGGCGCTGGAGCGGCGTTAGGCCCTAGCCTTCGGCCAGAGCCTCGACGCCGCCGCCCTTGGTGGGCGTGACCACGAAGCGCTTGAGCACCCGGGTCGTGTAGGCCAGCTCGACGATGGTCGAGACCGCGATCATCTCGCTGGTCGCCCTGCCATGCTCCAGGGTCAGCAGCACGAAGCCCTTGGCACCCGGATCGGCGAACTTGACCTCGGTGTTGCGCGCCGCGAAGGCCTGACCCAGCGGCACGCCGGGCAGGATGTCGCCATAGCCCGGCGAGGTGATCCCGGTGGTCCCGAACTCGGCGGCCACCCGCTTGGCGCCACCCTGGTCAAACAGTTCATTGGCCCAGAACGAATGGCTGTCGCCCGACAGCACGATCGGATGGGCCCCGGCGCTCTTGAACAGGTCATAAAGCCGCTCGCGATCGGCGGGATAACCGTCCCAGGCGTCGAGATTGTAGGGCAGGCCCAGGGCCGACAGGGCCACGCCCTGCAGGATGCGACCGCGGACGTATTCGGGCAGCTTGGCCAGCATGGGCTCGAACCTGTCGCCCAGCAGGGTCTTCAGATTGGGACCGGCGACGCGGGCCATGACGATCTGATTGCCCAGCACCTGCCAGGCGCTGCCGGCCTTGACCGAGGCGTTGACCTGCCCGGCCAGCCATTGGGCCTGGGCCTGGCCCAGCAGGCGGTGGTCGGGATTTTTCCACTTGGCGGAGAAGGCGGCCACGTCGGGCTTGCCGTCCACGATCGGCAGGTCGGTGGCGTAGTCCAGCGCCTCGGTCCTGGCGGCCAGGCGCGTTTCGGTCATCAGAAGGGTGGCCACATCGCCAAACTGGAACCCGCGCCAGCTGGCTTCCGGCAGGGCGCCGGCCGCCGGTTCGCGGATCGGCATCCACTCGTAATAGGCCTTCAGGGCGGCGGCCTTGCGCGCGGCCCAGTCGCCCTCGCCCTTGTCGGGATCATGGTTCTCGGCCCCGCCCTGCCAGCTGTCATTGGCGGTCTCATGATCGTCCCAGACCACGATCCACGGCGCGCGCGCATGGGCGGCCTGCAGGAGGGGGTCGGACTTGTAGCGAGCGTGACGGCGGCGATAATCGTCCAGGGTGACGATCTCGTGCATCGGATCGGGCATCCGCTGGGCCGCGACCGGCGAGTTCATCCCGTAGTCCGTGGGCGCGCCGCCATACTCGTAGATATAGTCGCCCAGGTGCAGCACGGCGTCGACGCGCGGCAGCTTGGCGATGGCGTCATAGGCGTTGAAATAGCCGTTGGAATAGAGCGAGCACGAGGCCACGGCCAGGACCACATCCTTGGTCGGCCCGGCCGGCAGGGTGCGAGTGCGGCCCACCGGCGAGGTCACGCCATTGGCGATGAAGCGGTACCAGTAGTCCGTGCCCGGCTTAAGGCCCCGGCCGTCCAGATCATGCTTGAGCGTCCAGTCGCGGCTGGCCCTGGCGCGCAGGCCTTTGCCGGTGCGGACGATGGTCTTGAAGGCCGGATCCGCCGCCACTTGCAGATCCGCCAGCACATCGCGGTCGGTCGCGGCCTTGGGGGTGACGCGGGTCCAGAAGATGGCGCTGGTCTGATCAGGATCGCCGCTGGCAACGCCGTGCTCGAACGCCACCGCGCCCGTGTGGAGGTTCGGCCCCTGGGCAGAAACACCGCTTGCAGCGCCTGCGGCGCCACCCAGGCCGAGAAAGGCGAGAGCCCTGCGACGATCGATCTTCATGGGATTTCTTTCCGGGGTCCACGGCGCCGCTTGGGCGTTTCGTGCGTTAGCGCCACAGCACAACAGGAAGATGACGCATGTCGAGTGAAGGCCTTCACGTTCCCCGCGAAAAACTCAGCCGCAAGACCCTAAACCGCCACTACGCCATCACCTCGCTGATCGAGGAGTTCGAGGCGGTGGACTGGTATCGTCAGCGCGCAGATGACTGCGACGACGTCGAGCTGAAGAAGATCCTGCTGCATAACGCCCGCGAGGAGCTGGAACACGCCGCCATGGTGCTGGAATGGCTGCGGCGAGACGATCCCGAGACCGACGAACAGCTGCGCAAGTACCTGTTCAAGGACGGCTCGATCGCCGGCCACGAGGAAGAGGCGGTCGGAAAATAGGCGCCGAGACTTCTGCTCTGCCCGGCCAAGGCCGGGCAGAGCAGTTATCATTGCCTAACGCTTGATCGACAGCGCCACGCCCACAAAGCGCGGCTCGCCGGCGATGAAGGTGGGGATGCCGAAGGCGTCGCCGGTGTTGCCGGCGTCCTTGATATAGTCCTGCTCGAGCAGGTTGGTCGCGAACGCCTCGATCTTGATGGCGCTGTCCTTGCTGGGCTGATAGCCGATGCGCAGGTTCATCAGGCCATAGGCCTTCTGCTTCTCATCCTGGATCACGTCGCCCGTGGTCTGCAGCGCGGCCCGATCGTTGGCATTGTCGAAAAACACCTCCGACTGCCACGTATAGGTCGGGGTGATCGTGAAGCGGCCGATCGGCGCGTCGAAGGCCAGGTTGGCGCCCAGCGAGAAGCTGTCGTCCGGCGACAGACGGAAACGGTTATCCTTGAACAGACCGTTGCCGAAGCGGGCCTTGCTGTGCGCGTAGGTGCCGAACACGGTGGCATTGGCCGTGACCTGGAAGGTGGTCTGACCTTCAAAACCGGTGGCCGAGGCCTCGCCCGCATTGGTCGAAACGACCTGGCCGGACGGCAGACGGATCGAGGTCTGGAAGTTCTCGTAGTCATAGCGATAGACCGCGCCCTCCAGGGTCAGGCGACGATCCATGAGGGCGACCTTGGAGCCAATCTCGTAAGAGATGACTTCTTCGGCCGGGATCTCGGTGAACCGCGCCGCAGCGCCGGGAACGGTGTTGCCGCCCTGAACGACCTTGGGACGACGGCCGGTGGCCACCGAGGCGTAGAGGTTGGCGTCAGGCGTGACGGCGTAGCGGCCGACGACGCGGTAGGTGATGCCGTTGTCGGTGAAGCTCTTGTATTGCGGCTGCCCGCCGGTGGTGGGCTGCACGAACAGGCCGCGTGGCGTGGTCGGCGTGCTGCCGCCCAGGACGGAGCCACCATTGCCCAGGACGACGCCGTAGCCGCTTTCCTTGTCGTCATAGGTGTAGCGCAGGCCGGCGGCCAGTTCGAGCTTGTCGGTCGCCTTCCAGGTCACATCGCCATAGGCGTCATACGACTTGGTCTTGCCGTAGTTGGTGAAGGTTTCCAGGTGCTGGCTCTTCAGCGGCCCGAAGGCCGGGATCGCGTTGATGAACGCCAGACCGGCGACATTGGGACGCACAAAGCCCGGGATCGCGCCGGCGCGGGCGGCGAACACCCGCTCGTTGAACAGCAGCGGCACGCGCTGGCTGCCGTCTTCCCAGAAATAGCTGAGCCCGCCAAAGGCCGTGATCGCGCCATCGGCGTCATAGTTCAGGCGCAGGTCCTGGCTGGCCGACTTGCCCTGGGCGTCTTCGGCGAAGGTGAACAGCGGCAGGGAGAAGCCGTCGGCGTCGAAAATCTCCTCGCCCGCAAAACGGCGGAAGGCGGTCGTCGAGGCCAACGAAAGGGCGTCATTGATCTTGTAGTTGGCCAGGCCGGTGACGCTGAACACGTCGCGCTCAAGACCCAGCTTCTGGTCGTTCTCGAAGCCGGCCACGGTGGCCAGGGCTGCGCCGGAATTGCGATCCAGATTACCCAGCACCGCGCCCGTGGTCGGGTCGGTCGGCAGATAGGTCAGCGACTTGAACGAGGTGCCCGACGGGCTGTCGGACTGATAGTTGACCAGCAGGTCGGCGTCGAAACGCTCGGTCGGGCGCCAGTTCAGCGCAACGCGCACCGCCGTGGTCTGGGTGGAGTTGAAGTCTTCGCCGACCAGCAGGTTCTTCACATAGCCGTCGCGGTGCTTGATGCGGCCGCCGACGCGGATCGACAGGGTGTCGGTAATCGGAGCGTTGAACATGCCCTCGGCCATCATGTAGCCGAAGTTGCCGCCCTCGAAACGCGCCGAGGCGGCATAGCCCGGACGGGCCTTGGCCTGGATGATGTTGACCGCGCCGATCAGCGCGCCGCGACCATAGAGGGTCGATTGCGGGCCCTTGGCCACTTCGACGCGCTCCAGGTCGAACAGCTCGACATAGGAGCCGCGCGACTTCGAGATCGAGACGCCGTCCTGATAGACCGAAACACGGGGTTCGTTGGTGGCTTCGCCGGAGTCGGAGGTGATGCCGCGCATCACGAAGCCCGGATTGTTCGGCGACTGGTTCTGGACCTCGAAGCCGGGAACGAACAGCGACAGCTCCTCGAACTCCTGAACGCCCAGCATCTCGAGCGTCGAGCCCGAATAGGCGGTCAGCGAGACCGGCACATCCATGGCCTTCTGCTCGCGCTTCTGGGCGGTGACGACAACCTGCTCGACCTGAGCGGCGTCGGTCGGCGCATCGACGTCGGCCGCAGCGGCCATGGAGGCGACGCTGAGCGCCAGAACACTGGCGGCAGACATCAGCAAGGTGGTGTGGATCGCGCGCATCGATTATCCCCTTCGACGACAAGCTGGAACTAACGCCCCGGCGGATAGGCACCGCTCGTGTCGGACGCGCGACGAGCTTGCGACGGAGCGATGAAACACCCTTGAGCCCGCTGGACGACGATACAGACGACATCGAGACCGAGGCACCGGTGCCACAAACCGAGGCCAGGCTTGAGGTTGCGCTGTCGGCGGATGACGCAGGGGAACGCCTGGACAAGATTCTGGCGACGCGCTTCGAGAACCTGTCGCGCGCTCGGCTGCAGGCCCTGATCGCCGACGGCCGGCTCAGCCTTGAGGGCCGGGCGATGACCGACGGCTCGCAAAAGGCCCGCCCTGGCCTGTATCAACTGCAGATCCCCGCCCCGATCGCCGCCGAGCCCTCGCCCGAGGACATTCCGCTGAGCGTCCTCTACGAGGACGCCCACCTGATCGTGGTCGACAAGCCGGCCGGCATGGCCGCCCACCCGGCCCCCGGCAACTATTCCGGCACCCTGGTCCACGCCCTGCTGCACCATTGCCGGGGCAGCCTGTCGGGCGTCGGCGGGGTCGCGCGGCCCGGCATTGTCCACCGGCTGGACAAGGAAACCTCCGGCGTCATGGTCGCGGCCAAGACCGACGCGGCTCACCAGGGCCTGTCGGCGCTGTTTTCCACCCACGACATCGACCGCCTCTACATCGCCCTGACCCGCGGCGCGCCCTATCCGGCCCACGGCACAATCCAGACCCAGCTGGGTCGCTCGCCGCACGACCGCAAGAAGATGGCGATCCTCAAGAGCGGCGGCCGCGAAGCCATCACCCACTATCGCGTCGAGGAAGCCTTTGGTCCGACCGACAAGCCGGCGGCGGCGCGCGTGGCCTGCCGGCTGGAGACCGGCCGCACCCACCAGATCCGCGTCCACCTGGCCAGCAAGGTCGCGCCCTGCCTTGGCGACCCGGTCTATGGCGGCGGCCCGCCGGCGGCGGGCGTGAAGGCCGTGATCGAGGCGATCGGCTTTCAGCGCCAGGCCCTGCACGCCGCCGTGCTGGGATTTGTCCATCCGATCACCGGCGAGACCCTGCGCTTCGAAACCGGCCTGCCCGCCGACATGGCGGCGCTGGAGGCCGGCCTCAAGGCGCTCTGAGACAACCGTCTCTTGCGGTCGCGTTACAAACGCGCCCTAATTCCGCTGACGGAGCGGCCTACAGCCTACAGACCGCCGCTTTCCGGAAGGCCTGATGACCTCGATGCGATCCCTGCTCGTTCTGCTGGCCGGCCTCGCCGTAGCCGGACCCGCCCTGGCCCAGATGGTTGCCGGCGAGGACGAAGTCGTCTCGACCGCCGCCCACCGGCTCGACGCCAGAACAGCGGCAGAGGCCCAGAACGCGCCCGCCGTCACCGCGCCCCCGCCCCGCATCCTGACCACCGACGAGCAGATCGCCGAGTTCCTGGCGACCTCCCCGGCTCTCGAAGGCCGCGACGGCCTGGTCGGGCTTGGGCGCAGCGACGAAGAGACCACACGCAAGATCCACGGCTCGGCCGGCGTCACGGTCGGCACCCGCGGCTATCGCAGCGCCTATGTCTCGACCCTGATCCCGATCGGTGAAACCTCGACCCTGGGCCTGGCCTATTCCCAGACCGATCACGGCAACAACGCCGTCTTCCATCCCTATGACGACTACGGCTATGGCGGCCATGACCGGGGCGGCTGGAACGGCGACGGCGTCGGCCTGGGCCGGCCAGGCTATTGGGGCCGCGGCGGAAAGCAGCAGTCTCTGGCCGTTTCCCTGGCCGTCGGCGGCGATCGCCGCAGCCCACCCGATGGCTGCGCGCCGGCGTTTCGCGCCGGAGAGCGTTATATAGAGCCGCTTTGGGCAACCCAGATGCGGGGCCAGATGCGGGGCCATATGCGGGGCCAGGCCAGTCCCTGCGCGCCCGAGGGATCGCGCTGAGCCGTTCACCCCGCCCAGGCTCACCGAAACCATTGTCTTGTGAACGCCCGTCGTTCGCGGAAGCTTAACAGCTTAGCGCCATGGTTCCCTATCGGGATCTATCAGGCGTTCGCATGCAGCCGGAAATCATCGCCCATCATCACCCCGCCACGGGGAGGGTGACCTATCTTGTCGTAGATCCAGCCACATTGCTGTGCGCGATCGTCGATCCCGTTCTGGATTTCGATCCAGAGACGCAGGCCACCGACACCCGTTTTGTCGATGGGATCATCGCGGAAATCCGCGCCCGCGACATGGGTCCGACCTGGATCCTGGAAACCGGCCTGCACGCCACCCACCTGTCGGCGGCCGGCCATCTGAAATATGAAACCGGCGCCTCGATCTGTATCGGAGCCGGGGTAATCGACAGCCTCAAGCGTCTGGTGCCGGCCATGGGCGAGGACGGCGTCGACCTCGAAGGCTGGGACTTCGACAAACTGGCTCAGGACGGCGAAGTCATGCCGATGGGCGGGCTGGAAATCACCGCCCACACCGTCACCGGTCGCCTGCCCGGCGCCGTGGCCTATCAGATCGGCGACGTGGTCTTCACCGGCGACGCCGTGCTGGCTCCGGACCTGGGCTCGGGCCGCTGCGACCTGCCCGGTGCCGACGCCGAGGGTCTGTATGCATCCGCCCGCCGGTTTCTCTCGCTGCCAGACGACACTCGCCTCCTGGCGGGCTGGGAAGACGCCGCCGGTCGGGCCGCAACCACCGTGGCCCAGCAGCGGGCCGACAATGTCCAGCTCCAGGACGGCATCGACATGGCCGCCTTCACGGCCCTGCGCGGCGCCGCCGACGCGGCCCTGGCGCCGGCCCCCTATCCCGCCCAGGCCCTGCGCGTGGCGATCCGCTCCGGCAAGTTGCCGCCAGAGGGCGAAGACGGCCGTCGTTTCCCGCCGACCGATATCAGTTCCTTTTAGAAACGGACTTGCATTCAGCCCTGATCGGTAGCCATATGTTTCGCACACGAAACATATGGAGCCCCTGATGGCCGAGGATTTTAGCGCGACCCTGACCCAGGCCCAGGCCGGCCATCTGCCCGATCTGCTGGGCCTGGAATGGCTGGAAGCACGCAGCGGTTTTGTTAAGGGCCGCTTCACCGTGGCCAAGCATCACATGGCCCCCAACGGCTTCCTGCACGCCGCCAGCGTCATCGCCCTGGCCGACAGCGCCTGCGGCTATGGTTGTGTGGTGTCGCTGCCTGACGGAGCCAACGGTTTCACGACGATTGAACTGAAATCCAACTTCCTGGGCACGGTTCGCGAAGGCGGTGTTCTTTGCCAAGCCCGCCTGGCTCATGGCGGTCGCCAGACCCAGGTCTGGGACGCGGTCGTGACCGCTGAAGCGACGGGCAAGACCATCGCGCTTTTCCGCTGCACCCAGATGGTTTTGCATCCCAGGACGTGACCGCGAGAGAAAGCCGTGACAGGGACTTGCGTTCCCGCGACGACACCGCTAGGTATCGCGCCCTCGACCTCAGGCCCTTTAAAAAGGGGCTCACGAACGGCGCCTGGAGAGGTGGCAGAGTGGTCGAATGTACCGCACTCGAAATGCGGCGTGCCTGGAAGGGCACCGTGGGTTCGAATCCCACCCTCTCCGCCACTACCCTGTGAATTTCCGGAACTTTTCGCCACCGCCGCCCACCAAAACACACTATCTCGATTGGCGATTGCGATTGCGTACGCAGGCTGTTGGCGGGCGCCTGGGGGCCCTGCGGGATTTCCTGGGCGCCATGCCGCGCGGTAGGGATCCGGGCGTCAATGCTTGCGGATTGGTTGGTTCCAGCCCCCGTCGGGGACCGGAACCTTGGGAAGCCCCGCAACAGGGATGGTCTATACCAAAATAGGGACATTTCGACGCCTGCGCAGCGCGCTCAAGGAAAGCGCCCGTACGTGTCCGGCGAAGGTCAACGCACGCGGATATCGACGCTGATCTTGAGGGCGTCATGTCGCCAGTGCTCGCGGTCGAACTCGACCACGCGCCCCTGTGCATTGTAGCAGGTGCGCTCCACGCTGAGCCCAGGCAGGCCCGACTTGACCCGCAGGGCTTCGGCTTCACCCAGCGTCAGGGCGCAGGGCCGCATGTCGACCTTGTTGCGCGCGACGCCGATGCCGTAGACCGATTTCAGAACGCTGGTCAGCGAGCCGTCGAGATCGTGCTCCATAAGACCTGGCGCCAGGGAGGCGTCGACGACGATGCTCTCGATCAGCACGGCCCGGTCATCGATCGAGCGCCGGCGGCGGATCCAGTACATCGGCGCGCCAACGGGGCGTGAAAAGATCTGCGCCAGCATGCCGTCGCAGGCGATCTCGACCTTGCTGAGCGTCTCGGTCGCCGGCCGCCGCCCTTGCGCCTCGACATAGGACATGAAGCCCTCCCAGCGGGTCGGGTCATAGACCACCGGCGGCGGGGAAACGTACCAGCCGCTGCGGTCCTTTCGATAGATCAGCCCCTCGGCCTCAAGCTGAAACAGGGCCTCGCGAACGGTGCCCCGCGCCACGCCGCCGCCGACCTGCAACTGGCGCTCTGACGGCAGCCGTTCGCCAGCCTTCAGTTCGCCACTGACGATCCGCACGGCGATACCGTCGCGGACTCCAAGATAATGGAGAGTGTCGGACTGATGCATCGGAAAGACCTGTCAGCGGTCGAATCCCGCCAGCGGCAAGGATGGGAGCCCGCTCCGTCAAGGTCAAGAAACGGGATCAAACCCCTGACGCCCATTCTCGACATGATCGCGGCTTCACGAAAGTTTTGCCAAGCATAAGCCGATTTTGGTATATACCAATCTAGCAACCAGGAGGCGGATCCATGACCACCCACCTTCGCACACGCGGCGACGACCACGGGCACAATCCAACCCCGAGCTCAGCGGGCGGCCCGCTGCCGGCCCAGCGCCTGGTCGCCCCTCTGGAAACGGAGCGGAAAAGCCGCACCGACCCCAGCATCGGACGGCGGCTGCTGTAAGCGCGCTCGCCCAATTCCGACCCTGTCAGCACCACGGATACATGATGACGACACGTCCTGCGGCCGATGCTTTCGTGGCCGAACTCGCCGATCTCTTCGCCCGACTGGGCGGCCTGCGCTACGGGGAAGACGTCAGCCAGCTGGAGCACGCGCTGCAGACGGCGCATCATGCCAAGGTCGACAACGCGCCGCCCGCCATGATCGTCGCCGCCCTGCTGCATGACGTAGGCCACCTGATGCAGAGGGCCGGCGAACACGCCGCCGACCTTGGCATCGATACGCGCCACGAGCACATCAGCGCCGGCTATCTGGCGCGGGCGTTCGGCCCGGCGGTGACAGAGCCGATCCGCCTTCACGTGGCGGCCAAGCGCTACAGGGTGGCCGTGGACCCCGCCTATTTCGCCCGCCTCAGCAAGGCGTCCCTGCAGAGTCTGGCTCTGCAGGGCGGCCCGATGCGTGAGGCCGAGATCGAGGCGTTCCTGGCCGAGCCGGCGGCGCAAGCCGCCCTGCGACTGCGCGGCTACGACGAAGCGGGCAAGGCCCAGGACGCCGAGGTGGCCGGTTTCGAGGCCTATCACGACCATCTTCGAGATCAGATCGATCGCGCGGACGAAGTTTCAGTCTGATCGCGAAGCCACGCCAGGGCCGCGACAAGCCGCTTCTCGTGCGCTGCGGGCTGTATCTGCGAGCGGCGGTCTTGAGCGTTTTCCGATAAGTGTGAAACGGTTATCGGTTCGAAAAACGCTCTAAACTTCTGATTTGGAGCCCTTTTCGCCCGGCCCTGATGAAGCCATCAGGTCGGAAAGGGCTCTAGACCTCGTCTGAGACCAGATGCTGCAAGACGCGTTTCTCGAGCACCAGCAGCGCGCTGGCGTTGTTGGTGCGCATGACCAGACCTGCGGCGAGCGGCCTGACGGCCTCGTGTACGGCGCGAGCCAGGCGCAGGAAGTCTGATCGCCCCCGTCCTGCGGCGCCATGCAAGGCGCAGAGCTGGCGCCAGTCGGATACAAAGTCCTCCAGCAGCATGCTGAACCGCGCAGCCCGGACCCTGGCTTCGGCGGTATCGGCAGCGAGCGCCAGTTCCGCGCGCAGATCGTCGACCAGCAGTTGCACTTCAGCGGCAGGCATCACCGGCGTGCGCTGGTCACCCTCGGTAAGCAAACTGGGACGCATCCCGGGATCCCAGGCCACCGTCCGCCATTGGGCGCGCGGCGGCGGCTGTCCACGGACGAATTGCCAGAAGGCCGCTGTGCCGCTGGTGTCCGCGACGAGATGGATGCGCTCGGCGCTGGCCCTGTTTTCCACATGGTGCGGGCGCCAGTTATCGAAGATCCAGGCTTCGCCAGCGGCCATGTGCACCGATTGCCCGTCGCAGTGAAAGGCGACCTCCGGCCAGGTGAAGACCGGAATGTGCAGCCGCACCCGCGTATGCCAGTGGTAGTTGATATCGGCGTGCTCGGGCACGCTCGCGCCTGGGGCCAGGCGCATCAGCCGTGAGCGGCTCCAGACCACGCCAAAGGCCGCCAGGGCCTGGGTTGTATAGGGCATGGCCTCGAGCCAGCGCGTTGGCAGCATCTGCCCATGGACCGAGTCCGTCTCAGCCCCGCCCGCGCTGATCAACCGCGCCGCACTGTTGCCGGGCAAGCGGTCCGGGTGTGACGTCCAGGCTTCGTCTGGCAAGGCCGCGACCTCAGCCTGCAAACGCCCGACGTCGAAGAGCAGGGGGAGGTGGAAGAAGGGGCGTGAAAGCCGCATGGGTCAGGCCTTGTAGCTGGCGAGCGCGTCACCCAGCCCGTCCCGCAGAGGCGCTAGCCATTGCTCGTAAGGCCGCCACTGCCCGAGGCCATCACGGCCGATGGGCTGGCGCACCTGCTCTGAACTGGGCGTGCGCACGCTGCGCTGGGTCTCGTGGAAAGCCAGGCAGGCCGGCTCAAAGGGCAGCCTGCAACCCTCCAGCATACGCTGTACGCTGTCTTCAAGGTCCTCGACCACATCCTCGTACGCCACCTTCAGCACCCGCCCCGGCAGCACCTCGCCCCAGTGCCTCATGAGGTCGAGATAGGAGCGATAGTGACGGGCGAGATGATCCATGCCGTAGGTGAATTCCTGGTTGGTGGTCCCAAACAGCTGCTTGAGGTTGCTGAAGCAGCACGCCATGGGCTCGCGACGCACATCGATGATTGTCGACCGCGGCAGGATGAGATGGATCAGGCCGATGTGCCAGA
Organism: Caulobacter sp.; assembly: GCA_031415995.1. Classification (GTDB taxonomy): domain Bacteria; phylum Pseudomonadota; class Alphaproteobacteria; order Caulobacterales; family Caulobacteraceae; genus Caulobacter. The sequence continues at coordinate 36,030 of JANOSS010000105.1, forward strand.
AATTGTTGGGCATCTTGTCGATGAAGACGGCCTTCCCCAGCCTGCGATAGGTGCGGGTTTCGGCCAGAAAGCGCGCGCCGAGCGCCCGGGCGTCCTGCGCGGTAAGGCGCAGCAGGGCCTCGGGATCCAGCGGCAAGCCGCAATCAGGATCGCGGCCGCAGAGCTCGCCTGCATACCGGTCGATTTCTGTCAGCTCCTGCGTGCCTTCAACCTGGGAATGGGAGGCCAGGATCTGCTCGATCAAGGTTGACCCCGAACGCGGCAACCCCACGATAAAGATGGGTGCCGGATCGGCCAGACCCCAGTCAGCGCGCGCGGCAAAGACTTCGGCGGTGAAGACCTGTTTCAGTCGCAGGACGCAGGATTCCGCGACCTCGGGGCGATATCGGCTGGAGACAGCGCGGATCGCATTGCCGCGATCGTAATATTGCCAGGATGATGCGTAGTCTGCCCGGTCCTCCAGCGCCTTGCCCAACGCAAAACAGAGATAGACGCGGTCCATGTCCTGGACGGTCGGCTGGGCTTGCGCAGCGCGCAGGCGCGCGATGTCATCGTCGGTGAAGCGGTAGGTCTTGAGGTTGGCCAGGCTAAACCAGGCCACGCCGTAGTCTGGCCTCGCCGCCAGGGCGGCGCGATAGTCCGCAATGGCGTCCTGTTGCCGGCCCGTGACCTTCAGGGCGTTCGCCCGCCAAAGACGCAGGTCAGCGACTTCCGCCCCCAGGAGGGCTGGGCTGGCCAGCAGCCGTCCATAGAGATCAATCAGCGGCTCATGGTCGCCCAGAGCGATGCAGGCCGCGCCGTACTGCTTGAGATACTGGCGATTGTCGGGGTCGTGTCCGAGCAAGTGCTCGGCCTCCTGCCGCGCCTGCAGGGGCTTTTGCTGCTGCAAGAGCACCATGGCGTAGTCGAGGCGCGCAGCGTGATAGTCCGGGGCGCGATCAAGCACAGACTTCAGCAACGCCTCGGCCTCGCCAGGCGCCCCGCTCGCCATGCAGATACGCGCCAGCAGGCGAAGGGCGCCGACGTTTCCGCCATCCGTGTACAGATAATCACGGATGACCTCCTCGGCCGAGGACAGATCGCCGTCGGCAAGCAGGCTGCTGGCCGCCACCACCGCCGGCGGGAGCTGCCTCAGCATCGCCAGATGCTGTTCGGCCGTGGCCGCCTGGGCCGTATCGCCGACCATGCGGTAGAGCTGTTCCAGCATGTCCCAGCTCGCCGGCAGGGTCGGGTTGAGGCGCACGGCCTCCCGCAGCGCCTCGATGGCGGCCGGCGCATCGCCAAGCACCACATGGCAGTGGCCGCGCTCCTGATACAGGCGGCTGAACCCGGGATCCAGTTCCTGGAGCCGCGCGAGGCTGGCCAGGGCTTCCGCGATGCGTTGGCCCGACCGCAGTTCCCTGGCTTCCTGCAACAGCGCGTCGCGATCGCGAGACGGGGGGCTGGAACTCTCGGAGGGCGTCACCGCGCGGCGCCGGCCAGCAGAAACGGCTCCAGCCAGCTGGGTTCCGGCTGGTCGGCGTCATAGTACTCGAAGATCAGATGGACGCGGTCGGTATCACCGTCGTTGCGCACCCAGTGTGGACCCAGGTTGTTGACCTCCACCGCCTCGCCCGGTGGGAAATGGTGTTCACCGCCGCCGAAGAAGGACACCACCTGGGGATTGGTCGACAACGGCACATGGATCTTGTGCGGCCATTTCGCGGCGGGGTTGGCGTCGATATGAGGGTGGATCACCCCGCCCGGCGGCATCCTTGCCAACATCACTCGAGGAAACACTCCGCGCGCATAGCCATAGTCGCGGACGGCCTGAGCCAGCACCGGCTCCAGCAATCCGCGCCAGTCGGGCCAGGCCGCGCGATCGTGCGAACTGCGCCAGTCGCGAGGACCGTCGATAAACCGGAAAACGATGTGGCGGGTCGCGTCCAGCACCTCAAACCTGTTGGGCTTGCCCGCGTTTTCCGCAGCCCAGACGTCCGCGGCAATCTCCAGAACGGCCGCCTGCAGCGCGGCGATGTCGACCGGCCCGAGCTTGCGGACGCCGGTGGTCTTGCGCGGGTTGGCGGCAGGCGCAAAAGGGGTAGCGTTCATCGCATATCTTCGAAGCTGTAGCCGAACTGTTCCAGATCCTGGGCGTAGCGGGCGGCGACGCCGTCGATCAGGTCCTGGTCGTAATAGTGACGATAGTCACCGTGATGGCTGCCGTTGACGCGGTCCAGAGGGCGGGAGGGAATGCCGATGCGCGCGCAGATCGCATCATACGACCCCTGCATATCCTCGACGTGGCCGATGTGGTCGGCCATCAGGGTCTTGCCGTCCTCGCCCACCAGAAGCGAGGCTTGTGGCTGGAACAGGATGTGGTGTTCCGGCGGCTTCTCGAAAAGAAAGTGCCGCATGACCGCCTGCGGTTGCTGCTCAAAGACGTCACCGCCCCGCAGCATGAAGGCGCAGTACGAGACGAAGCGATCGAACGGATTGCGCACGAAGGCGAACTTGAAATAACCGCTGAAGGCCGCCTCGCCGAGATAGGGGCGCACCTGCTGCAGAGACAGGTGGCCATGCCGGATCGCCGCCAGATCCTCCCAAGGGAAGCGCTTGTCGACGAACAGCCCGACCTGCTCGAGGTCGCCGTCGCTCAGGTGTTCGCGCAGGGCCTGTCGCACGGCATGGGTCCCGGTCTTGGGCACGGCGGCGAAGATGAAGCGATGGCTGTGGGAAACAATCATGTTTCAGGGACACCCAGAAAAAGCGCCCCACCTCTCAGGAAGGCGGGGCGCAAAGTCTACATTAAGCGGTGGCCTTAGAACTTGTAGCTAAGCCCAACCATATAGGTCGAGCCGCTCTGGTTCTGGTTGTAGAGGTACTGGTTCTGGCCCCAGAACTGCGTGTCCTCCTGGTTCGTCAGATTGATACCGTTCAGCGTGAGCTGCAGTTGATCGGTGACGTTCAGGAAGGCCGAGGCGTCCACATAGGTCGACCCCTCGAAGCCGCGCGTGCTGGCGCTCATGACAGTGGCGCTGTTCCCGGAGAACCAGCGATTGCGGTGGCTCATGGAACCACGGACACCCCAGCGCGCGGTCTCGTAGTAGAGCGTGGCGTTGTAGCTGGTGTTCGAGATGCCGGTGAGCGCCTCGTCAGCGTCCACATAGGTGTAGTTGGCCACCGCACCCAGCTTGTCGAACGGCGCCGGCAGGAACGAGAATTGGCCCTGTGCGGCCAGTTCCACACCGGTCAGCTTCTTGGTGCCGGCGATATTGACCGGCATCGAGAACTCTTTGACGATCGTATTGGCCGTGGCGCCCGGGATCGTGGTGAACGGGACGCCCGTCTGGCTGAAGGGGATGTTCTCGAGGGTCTGTGAGCCGATAAAGTTCTTGATGCTCTTCTGGAACACGCTGGCCGAGAGCAGGCCGTCCACGCCGAAATAGTACTCCGCCGCGAAGTCCAGCGTGTTGTCCTTGTAGGGCTCAAGGTTTGGATTGCCGCGCGACGCCGAGATGTCGCCGCTATCCGAATTCTGGAACGCACTGCCCTTGGCCGCCATCGAACCCAGGCCCGGACGGTTGAGGTTCTGCGTGGCGGAGAAGCGCACCAGCACGTCCGGAGCCACCTCCAGCACCGAGTTCATGGCCGGCAGCACGCCTGAGTAGCTGCCTTCGACGTCCGTCGTGCCCAGATAGGCGTAGCTGTCGCCCTGGATCCAGCCGGTGCTGTGGGTGTCAGTCTGATAGCCCCGCAGGCCGATGTTACCGCGGAAGCGCTTGCCGAAGAGGTCGGTGTCCCAGTCCGCCTGCACATACTCGGAGAAGGTCTTTTCCGAGGTCTCGTAGACGTTCTCGATGTCCTGCAGCGCGCCGCCCGTACCGTCCTTGTTGGGACCGAAGCGGTGGTACTCGTTGTACTTCGCAAAGGCCTTGGCGTAGTCGCCGACCAGCCACGACCCGAAGCTGTTGGTGAACACCGAGGTGACGTCGGCAACGGCCGTCCCGCGCATCTTGGTCCGGGTTCCATTGACGTTGTCGTCATAGAACAGGTCGATGCCGCCTTGCGTGAACTTGTGATAGGCCACGCCGGCCCGCAGGGTCCAAACCTCGTTCAGCACGTATTGGGCGTCCAGCACGCCTTCCTGCAGTTCCGACTGATTGTTGAAGCCGCGATAGTAGAACGAGTCCATCGCGTAGTTGGCGGGGTTGGTTCTATCCCAGCCCGGATACTGGAACGTCGCCGACCGGCCATCGCTGCCATAGTTGGCGATCAGATTGCCCTTGGCGCGCATATAGAGCTTGTCGTCATAGGGCGTCTCGTAGGTCGACTTCTCGTAGCCGACATGTCCGTCGATCGTGAGGCGATCCGAGAGGTCCCACTTGCCGGTCAGCGCCACCTGGTCGAAGTTGTTTTCGTTCAGCGAGCGGCGGTGCTCGCTGCCGAAGGTGGTGCCCGTGACATCGGTCATGGTCACGTAGTTGCTGTTGTCCCAGGCCAGGTTGTTGATGACGGACGCCTTCTGGAAGGCGATAGGCCAGACCGTGCTGGCCGCAGTATCGAACGCAACCGAGCCCTTGGACGCGAGCGGCCGCGTGGCGAGATGCAGTTCGTCGCGATGCGTGGTGTACTCGCCGTGCAGCACATCAAGCGTCAGCAGCAGGTTGTCCACCGGACGCCACTGCACAGCTCCCGTCAGACCGAGGCGCTCCTGCTGCGAGTTCCAGGATGAGATGCGGTTGCCATCCGCAAAGTACAGGTCGCCGGACTGGAACTTGGTCTGCTGCGCAGCGCTTAGCTTGGAGATGTCCAGACCCTTGGCGACCAGGCCCTTCATGGCCGCCGCATCCGGTTTCGTGTAGTTATAGGTATTGTGGCCCTGTTCCGTGGTCTCACGCTTTGAATAGGCGACCGAGAACGCCACGCCAAACTTGTTGTCCCAGTTCTGGCTGAACAAGGCCGCGATGCGCGGCTGCGCGTCCTCGGTGTATTCGTTGGTTCCGAGCTTAAACGACACCGCACCCTTGGAGCCCGACGCGTAGTCAAACGGCTTGCCGGTGAACAGGCCGACCGTGCCGGCCATGCCGCCCTCGTTTTGGGCCGCCTGGAAGGTCTTTTCGACCTCCACGCGGGAGAACAGTTCCGAGGCGAAAATGTTGAAGTCGAAAGCGCGATCGCGTGAACGCTGGCCGCGGCTGTCCTGGGCGGAATCGACGTTGCCCAGCACCTCCATGCCATTGAGCTGCACACGGGCGAAATCTGGACCCAGGCCCCGCAGCGAGATCCGCCGGCCTTCGCCCGCTTCCCGGGTGATCTGCACGCCCGGCAGGCGTTGCAGCGATTCAGCCAGGTTGAGTTCCGGGAACTTCGCCATGTCCTCGGCGACGATCACGTCCTTCTGGATGACCGAATCTCTCTTGATGGCGCGCGCATCGCTGAGCGACTTCCGGTAGCCGGTGACGACAACTTCGTCGACCAGATCGCCAGAAGCCTGCTGCGCGAGCGCGGCCGATGAATGCGCGCCAGCGACCAGCACCGCTACGGTAGCTAGCAAAAAGCTCTTGAGATGCGGGCGGGTAGCCCGAACAGGATATCGCTTAAACATGAGTGTCCTTCGCCCCAACTGGTATGAACCAGTCAGACTAAAGCAGCCAGCGACGACACCCGCGTGACAGCGCCGTCCCGCACGACGCAATTTGTCCGCTCCGCGCCGCACGTCAGGTCGATTGTGGCCCTGCGGGGGTGACTTTAGGGAATATTGGGCGCTCTATCGGCCCTGTCGCCCGGCGCATTGACGCTCCTCAACACCCTGACGTCGCGGCTCATTTGGCCAACGGGTCACAGTCGCAAAACTGCCAACTTCTCGTGATATTTGGTCTATACCAATAGTCAGCCGCTGGATGATCGCAACATGAGTCCAGCGGACAAGCCGGCCCTGAAGGCCTTGCCTCAGACGCGCGGACCATCTCGGCCGCCGGCGGCGACGCGCAGCAGCGCCGCCGCCGGCGCGGTGATCGACGCCGCCGCCAGACATCCCTTCGCGCTGGCTGCACTTCCCATTCACAGCCCTGATTCATGGAGTACGTTATGAAGAATCCGATCCGGGTGATCCCGCTTCTCCTTGCGCTCCTCGCCGGCATGGCAGGCGCGGCCGGCGCCTATGCCGGCGAGGCCCGGAAGGCAGGCCATGTGATCATCATCGGCGTGGACGCCCTGAGCCCCGACGGCGTGATGAAGGCCGATACCCCCACCCTGCACGACATGATGAAGCGCGGCAGCTGGAGCATGCATGCCCGCGGCGTGCTGCCCACCACGAGCGGCGCCAACTGGGCGTCCATCATCGGTGGCGCAGGACCAGAGCAGCACGGCGTGACGAGCAACGACTGGCAGGTGGGCGAGTTCAATTTCCCCGCTTCGGTGACCGGCTCCGGGGGCTTCTTCCCATCCATCTTCCAGGTGCTCACAGATCAGAAGCCGGAATGGGAACTAGGCTCGATCTATAACTGGGACGGCTTCGGCAATCTCTACGACCACCGGTTCGTGGACTATGACGTCCACGGCAAGGATGAGGACGAAACCACCGCGCTGGCGGTCAATTACATCAAGACCAAGCGGCCTGAGTTCCTGTTTGTGCATTTGGATCATGTCGATCACGCCGGACATGCCCATGGCCACGGCACGCCGCTGTTTTACGAGGCCGTGGCCAAGGCCGACAAGCTGATCGACAAGATCCGCCAGGCCACGGTGGAGGCCGGCATCGCGGACGAGACGGTGATCCTGGTCACCTCCGACCATGGCGGCGTGGGCAAGGGGCACGGCGGAGAAAGCCTGGCTGAACTTGAAATTCCCTGGATTGCCTATGGCAAGGACATCAAGCCGGGCCAGCTTGATCTGCCCATCAACACGTTCGACACCCCCGCCACCGCCGCCTGGCTGCTGGGCGCCAAGATCCCCTACGCCTGGCTAGGGCGCGCCGTGACGCCAATCCTGAAGGGCGAAAAGGCGCCAGAACAAGCCTATCGCTCCAGCAGCTTTTACGCCTCTCCGGTGATCGAACCGGCAAGCGACGGGAATGCGCCTGCAGGCGGGCTGTTCATCAACCGGACGGCGAAGATGACCATCCGCAACCCCAACGCCGCCGGACAGGTCCGCTACACGCTGGACAGTTCAATCCCCACGGTCGGATCCCCGCTTTACACCGGCCCTGTCGAGATCGCTCGCAACACGATCGTGCGGGCCACGCTGTTCGTTTCCGGCCAAGCCGCCAGCGTTCCCGCCACGGCCTACTTCCGCATCCTCGACCTGAAAGGTCCCGAGGCGCGCGGGGTGAACTACAAGGTGTATCTGCTGCCGGAGACGCCGGTGCGGCTGCCCGATTTCTCCCGGCTCGAGCCCGCAACCGCCGGCACATCCCATGAACTGACCATCGACGGGATGACGCTCCCGCGAGGCGACAGCGTGGCGGTGGTCTTCGAAGGGTATCTCCACATCGCGGCGGCAGGCGCCTACAGTTTCGCGCTCGCCTCCGACGACGGCAGCAAGCTCTATATCGACGGCAAACAGATAGTCGACAACGATGGCGACCACGGCGTGGTTACGGCGAACGGCAACATCGACCTGCAGCCCGGCAAGCATGCGATCAGGGTTGAGTGGTTCAATGGCGGCGGCGGTGCCTGGTTGGGCGCATACTTCGAAGGCCCAGGCATTCCTCGCCAGTTCATCGATCCAAACCTGCTGACGCCGCAGGAGTGAGGCGTTTGAGGCGGCCCGGTTCCCGTAGAACGGCATCTGAAGAATTCAGCGAGACCCAGAGATCGTCCGGGCCTTCGCTGATCCTTGCGATTTGCTTTGGAAGCGGAGACCTCTAGGACTCTCCGGGTTCGCAACCAGCGCGAATCCGGACGCCTGCGGCAGACACCGCCCAATGCAGAGGCTTGCGTGACCGACAAAATCAGCGCCGAGGACTGGCTGCAGCAGGCGGTCATCGCCAGCAACCAGGGTCTGCACCCCCAAGCGCGCGAGGCTTTCAGTCGCGCGCTGTCGATCGACCCGACGCTGGGCGAGGCGATGCTGGGCCTTGGCCTCTCGCATATGGCGACGCGGGACTTCAGTGACGCCGTCATGCCTCTTCGTCAGGCGGCCGCGACGCCCGACGCGCCGGCGATCTGGCACGCCTGCCTGGCCCAGGGCCTCTATATGACCGGTGATTTCGCCGGGTGCGCGGAAGCCTTTGAACGCGCCGCGGCCCTGGAACCTCTGGCGACCAACGCCCGCCTGACCCATGCCCGGGCCCGCACCTTCGCCAGCATGATCCAGGGCTCTGTGGACGATGCCCTGGCCCGCTATCCAGCCCTGGCCGGCGATGAAGCCGAGGACATCGAGGTCATCGCCCGGGAGGCCTTTGCGATCCTCGGCGTCTTTGGACATGCCCCCGCAGCGGCGGCGGTCGGCGCCTGGCGGCTGGCCCGAAGCCCGGACGATCAGATCCAGGCCTATCTGCTGCAGGCGGTCAGCGGGGCGGCGGTCGATCGCGCGCCGGCCGCCTATGTCGAGGCGCATTTCGACCGCTTCGCCGACAATTTCGACCACCAGCTGGTCGATCTGCTGAACTATCGCGCTCCAGAGCGGATGGCGCAGTTGATGGAAGGTCACGCCGGCCCGTTCGCCGAGATCCTCGACCTGGGCTGCGGCACCGGACTTTCGGCCCCCGCCCTCGCGCGCTTTGGCGGTCGCCTGACCGGCGTCGATCTCTCCGGCGGCATGCTGGACAGGGCAAGGGCGCGCGGCGGTTATGACCTGCTGGTCCAGGCCGAGGCCGTCGCGTTCCTCGACCAGCATCCGGCCGCCTTCGACCTGGTCTTCGCAGCCGACATGGTGATCTATTTCGGCGACCTGTCGGACCTGTTCCGGGCAGCCGCAAAGGCGCTGCGCCCGGGCGGCTTTTTCACCCTGAGCACGGAGGTGGGAGCGGAGGGCTGGACGTTGCTGAGCTCGGGACGCTTCTCTCACGCGGACGCCTACGTCGCCCAGGCGGCGGGCCCTGAGTTTGCGCTGCTGGACCAGGAACCCATCGCCCTGCGCCACGAGGGCACGGCGCCCGTCAGGGGAACGCTGCACGTGTTCCAGCGGACCGCCTGACCCTTATGTCCGCCATCGCCCTGCCCCATCCACTCATCGCCCAGGCGCGCGACCTTCTCAATCGGGGCCAGGTCGAACCGGCCCTGGCGACCGCAAGGCGGCGGCTGGCAGAGGCCGCCGATGACATCGACGCCCTGGAGATCCTGGCCCTGGTCTGCCAGCAGCGTGGACAGGCGGTCGAGGCCGTCAGCCTTCTGGAGCGGATCATCGCCCTCTCGCCGACCCTGGACTGGCCGCGCGACGACCTGGCGATCCTGCTGGCGGGGTTGGGCCGCAAGGCCCAGGCCGAGGCCGTCGTCCGCGCCGGCCTGGCGCTGAACGCCAGCAACCCCCAGGCCCTCGCCATGCTGGGAACCCTGCTGACCGAGCGGCGCGACCTGCCCGGCGGCGAGGCGGCGTTCCGAAGCGCCCTGGCGCTGGTGCGCGACCATCCGCCTACCCAGACAGCCCTGGCAGCCAATCTGATCGAGCAGGGCAAGCTTGAGGCGGCCGAACCCCTGCTGGCCCGCGCTGACCAGTTGGCACCGGGCGACGGCGCGACCCTGGCCCACTGGTCGCGATTGCGCGAGGCCATGGGCGACCTGCCCGCCAGCCGCGCCCTGCTGGACCGCGCCGCGGCGGCGGGGTTCGACGTCACCCTGCGCCGCGCCGTGCAGTTGGGCCGCGAGCAGCGTCACGCCGAAGCCCTGGCCGTGATCGAGGCCGTCCCCGGTCGCTTAGGCGGCGACGCCCTGCTGGAAAGCGGTCGCCTGAAGGAAAGGCTGGGACGTCCTGTCGAGGCCTTCGCTGACTTTGTCGAGGGCAAGGCCAGGCTGGCTGCGCGTGACGGCCTGGCCTATGACGGCGGCGGCGTGGCCCGCGAGTTCGACGCCCTGGCGCGGCTGGTCGAGACCTGCGCCCCCCTACCCGGCGCGGCGCCGCACGAGGGACCGCAGCCGGTGTTCGTGTTCGGGTTTCCGCGTTCGGGCACCACCCTGGTCGAGCAGATGCTGTCGAGCCATTCGGCGATCGCGGCCGGCGGCGAGCTGCCGTTCGTCGCCGAGATGGTCTCGGCGCTGGAGAGCCAGTTTGGCGGCCTTTCGGCGCTGTGGACGCCCGGCGTCGCCGAGGCCCTGCGTGACCTCTATCTCGACCGCGCCAAAGCGTTCGGGCTGATGGACACCGGCAGGCCCCTGTTCACCGACAAGATGCCGCTCAGCGAAGTCTGGACGCCGGTGATCCGCGCGGCCTTCCCGCAGGCCAAGCTCATCCGCATGATCCGCCACCCGCTGGATACGGCTGTGTCAATGCTGTCGCACAACCTGACCCATGGCGAGTTCTGCGGCTATCGGATCGAGGACATCGCCACGCACATGCGGGCCGTCCATGCCTTGACGGGACGCTATGCCAAGGCGCTGGACGATACGGCGCTGGGGGTCCGCTACGAGGACCTGGTGGCCGATCCGGAGACCTGGACGCGGCGGCTCCTGGACCATCTCGACCTGCCGTTCGAGCCGGCTTGCCTTCGCTTCCACGAGAACCGCCGCTATGCGCCAACGCCGTCCTACGCTCAGGTCAGCGAGCCGCTGAACGACCGCTCGATCGGGCGGTGGCGGCAGTATCGCGAGCGGTTGGCACCGCAGGTGGCGGCGCTGGCGGCCATCACTATGAACCTCGGCTATCCTTCTCCCCTTGCGGGAGAAGGATCAGGCAGACAGCAGCCTGATCGTATCGGCTAGCGCATCGGCCTGCGGCCCCATCACCACATGGATCGTCCGCTCGCCGATCCGGGCCACGCCGCGTGCGCCCAGGGTCTTGAGAGCAGCCTCGTCTATGGCCAGGGGATCGAGCACCACCACACGCAGGCGGCTGGTGCAGCTGCTCAGGCTCTCGATATTGCGCGACCCGCCGAGGGCCGCGACCAAACGTTCGGCTTGCGCCTTGTCGCCCGCAGCAGGGGGCGCGGCGACGACCGGCCTCGGCGCGGCGGCCTTGGCGACGGCGCCGCCCATGGCCGCGCGGATCTCGCTCGCCACCTGGTCGGCGATCGGACCCAGCACCACCTGCAGAGCGCGCTCCGAGGGTCGCACGAGGCCGCGCGCGCCCAGGGCCTTGAGTCGCGGCTCATCAACCACGCCCTGCCCGGTCACCACCATCCGCAGGCGCGTCGTGCAGGCATCCACCGAGACGAGATTGGCCGCGCCGCCCAAGGCGATCAGGAAGTCCTCGCCGCGTCCGCCGGCCGAGGCCGCGACCGGCGCGGCAATGGCGTCGTCGGGCTCGCGGCCCGGGGTCTTCAGGTCGAAGCGGACAATCACCCAGCGGAAGACGCCGTAATAGAGCGCGCCATAGACCAGCCCCACCGGGATCAGCATCAGCGGCCGGGTGGCCTTGTTGAAGTTCAGCACATAGTCGAACAGGCCCGCCGAGAAGCCGAAGCCCAGCTTCACGTCCAGCAGGTTCATGATCACCATCGACAGGCCCGTCAGCACGGCATGGACCGCGTAGAGGACCGGGGCCAAGAACATGAAGGAGAACTCGATCGGCTCAGTCACCCCGGTCAGGAACGAGGTCAGGGCCAGGGAGCCGAGCATGCCGCCCACGGCCTTGCGGCGTTCGGGACGGGCGGTGTGCAGCATGGCCAGGCACGCAGCGGGCAGGCCAAACATCATCACCGGGAAGAAGCCGCTCATGAACGCCCCGGCGGTGGGGTCGCCGGCCGCAAAGCGGTTCAGGTCGCCGGTGGCGCCGTTGAAGTCGCCCAGAATGAACCAGACCACATTGTTGAGGATGTGGTGCAGGCCCGTGACGATCAGCAGGCGGTTGAGCAGGCCATAGACGAACAGCCCCACATCGCCCGAGGCGATGACCAGACCGCTGAGACCGTCGACGCCGGCCTCCAGAGAACTCCAGAAGAAGCCAAACAGCAGGGCCAGGAGGACGCCGGCCAGACCCGCAACGATCGGTACGAAGCGGCGGCCGCCAAAGAAGGCCAGGTATTCGGGCAGCTTGATGTTGGAATAGCGGTTGTACAGCCAGCCGCTGATCACGCCGGAGAGAATGCCGACCGGGATCGACAGCTTGCCGATCTCCTTGGCCTTCCAGGCGGCGATGGTGAGGTCCCTGGCGCTTTCGACGACCGTCGCGGTCACTTCCGGCGGCACGACCATCAGCGCATCGACGCCCTTGGTGGCGATGACGTAGCAGACCACGCCGGCCAGGCCCGCCGCGCCATGGTTCTCTCGCGCCAGGCCAACGGCGACGCCGATGGCGAAGATCAGGCCCAGGCTGGAAAAGATCGCCCCGCCCGCTGCGCCGAACACATTGGCGATGTGCAAGGAGATGCCGCCGGTCATGGCGGCCAGGCCAGGCGCGCCCAGTAGGTCGGGTTGACCGATGCGCAGGAGCAGCGCCGCCACCGGCAACACGGCGATGGGCAGCATCAGGGCGCGGCCCAGGGGCTGGAGAACTTCGAGCGGCGACTTCATCGCTTAGACTCTCGTATTCGAAGACTGGGCCAGAAACGATTTGGCGGTTTCACGGACCGCCTCGGGCGAGGTGAGGTCAAGCACCTGGGCGGCAAGGGCGCGGCAGGCTTCGAGATCGAGGGTGCGGACCAGGGCCTTGACCTCGGGAACCACGGCGGCGGTAGCAGAAAGCTCGGTAACGCCAAGGCCCAGCAGGATCGGCACGGCGGTCAGATCCGAGGCCGCGCCGCCGCAGACGCCGACCCAGCGATGGTGTTTTGCGGCGCCTTGGCAGGTCTGGGCGATCATCCGCAGCACGGCCGGGTGCAGGGCGTCGATACGGGCGGCCAGCTCCGGATTGCCCCGGTCCATGGCCAGCACATACTGGGTCAGGTCATTGGTGCCGATCGACAGAAAGTCGGCCTCTGCGGCGAGCAGATCGGCGGTGACGGCTGCGGCCGGGGTCTCGATCATCACGCCCAGCTCGATGCGCTCCGAGATGCCCATCTCGCGCCTGGCTTCGTCGAGCACGGCACGGACAGCGCGCAGCTCGTCCAGGCTGGCGATCATGGGGACCATGATCTTGCACTGACCAACAGGACGCACACGGAGTATGGCTCGGATCTGGGTCTTCAGCAGATGCGGCCGCCACAGGCTGACGCGCACCCCGCGCAGGCCGAGCGCGGGGTTCTCCTCGGCCGGGATCGGCAGATAGGGCGCAGCCTTGTCGCCGCCGACGTCCAGCGTGCGGATGATCAGCGGCTTGCCGTCCAGAGCCGAGGCGATGGCCTGGTACTGACGGGCCTGCTCGTCCTCGTCGGGCGGCGTCTCGCGATCCAGGAACAGAAACTCGGTGCGCAGCAGGCCGCTGCCTTCGGCCCCGTTGGCGGCAGCGGCCAAGGCGTCGTTCAGCGAGCCGACATTGCCGAACACCTCGATACCGACACCGTCCTTCGTGACGCAGGCCTGATGCGCCGAAGCCTTGGCGAGCGCCTTGCGTTCCTGGCGCTGGGCCAGCTGGGTCTGGGCGGCTTCGAGCGCCGGCGCGTCGGGCGCAACGCGCAGCTGACCGCCATCGGCGTCGAGGATCAGTGTTGCGCCGTCGGCCACGGTCAGCACCGCACCGCCGACGGCGACCAGGGCCGGAATACCCATGGCGGCGGCCAGGATGGCGACGTGCGAGGTCGGGCCTCCGCGCGCCGTGCAGAAGCCGGCGACGAGGGCTGGGTCGACGCCCATCAGCTGCGACGGCAACAGTTCGTCGGCCAGCAGGATCGAGCCCGCAGCCAAGGTCGCGACGCATTCCTCCTCGCCGGTCAAGGCGCGCAGGACCTGACGCTCAAGGTCGATCAGGTCGTCGACCCGCTCGGCCAGGCGGCTATCGCCCAGGCCGCGCAGGGCGTCGACATAGCCGCCGACCGCCTTGCGCCAGGCAAAGCCGGCGCTCTTGCCCTGATCGATCAGGGCGCGGGCTCCGGTCGCCAGTTCGGGATCTTCAAGGAAGGCCAGGTGCGCGCCCAGGATCGCCTTGCGCGCCTTGTCGCCTTTAGACGCGGCCAACTCCAGTCGACCGCGCACCTTGGTCAGCGCCTGGGTCAGGGCGACCTGCTCGGTCGCGACGCCGTCGCCGGCCTCGCGCACGACGATCTCGGCGGAGGACAGCCGAACGGCCTTGCCGATGGCCAGACCCGGCGCGGCGAGCACGCCCTTGAGCACACCGTCCTTGGGTAGCTTGGCCGGGCGGGCCTCAACGGCCAGCTCGACGGGCGCCGGAGCAGCGGACGCGGCGACCGGGCCGCCCTCACCCATGCCATCCTCGATAAGCGCGATGACGGCGGCGATGGCAGAGTCGGCATCGACGCCGCTGGCGGCGATGGTGATCGCGTCGCCATGGCGGATGGCCATCGACATCACGCCGACCGGACTACTGGCGCTGGCGCGACGGCCGGCGGCGACAAGCACGATATCAGCCTTGAAGCGGCGGGCGGTTTCGGCGATGCGGGCGGCGGGCCGGGCGTGGATACCGTGGACCAGAGGCACCACGACCTGACGCCCGATCTCGTGTTCGGCCACCGCCGAAGGCGCGATGGATCCGCCGATCGGCGACAGCTCCATCAAGGCGTCCCCGACCTCGGCAGCCCGGTCCTGCTCGCGTCGCACGATCTGGAAGACCTCGGGATTGGTGATGACGATCGGCGTGATCAGGCTGCGAACGTTCTGGGCCAGGAAGTCCAGGTCAAAGGCGATCAGCGGATCGCCGGCCTTAACGCTCTGGCCCTCGCGGACCTGCACCTCGAAGCCCGCGCCCTCCAGCGCCACGGTCTCCAGGCCAAGATGCATCAGGATCTCGGCGCCGTTGGCGGCGCGCAGGGTCACGGCGTGGCGGGCCCGGTGCACCGTCATCACCACCGCATCGCACGGCGCGTGCAGCATCGAGCCGGTGGGGTCGATGGCCAGGCCGTCGCCCCGCATGCGCGGGGCGAACACCGCGGCGGGCGGCTCGTCGAGCGGCGCGATCCAGCCCTGCAGCGGCGCGGAGAGAACGAGATTGGACACGGGGTTACTCTCTGGAAAAACTAGTTCGGCTTGAGCGTGACGCGGTCGATGGCGAAGGTCGGATCAACGCTTTTCGACGTAAACATCAGGCACAGGTCGTGCTGGCCGGCGCGCGCCGGGATCTTGCCGCTGATCGTCGACAGGGCCGGCTCGCGGGCGGCCTTGCCCAAGGGGATGGCGGCGACACGCTCGCCCTCGCAGCCCAGCAGCACCTCCAGCTCGCCCTCGGGCGTAGCGGGCTTGCGCAGCGCGATTTTCTCGCGCTCGGCTCCGATCTGGAAGTTGAACGGGACCTGGCCGATGCGGGCGGTCAGGGTCGCGCCCTTCGACAGGTCTGCGCCTTCCCAGATCCAGCAGGGGTTCATGATGTCGACATGGAACACGGCGCGGTCACCTTGGACCGGGGCGTCGTCTTCCAGCAGCAGGGTCAGCTTGTCGCTGCACGCCTTCAGCTGGTGGCCGGTGCGGGTGAGCAGGGAGTCAGGATTGACGCTGAGGTCGCGGATACGGCCCAGCGGACGGCCGTCGATAAACGTCCGAGCACGGAGCTTGTCGCTGGCTGTCAGGGCCAAGGCCTTCTCATAGAGGCTCGAGGCCGTCGTCGGCTCGGCTCCGCCGACCGTGTAGCGGATTTCGCCGATGGCCAGGCTGGAGGCCAGGGCGACATCCACCTTGCCGTCCTCGCCGGGCGACAGACTGGCCTGGGGCTCGAAGGGCACTGCGTCATAGGCTACGCCCAGGGCGTCCAGGCGGGCGAACTCGGCCGGCATGCGGCGGTTGAAATCAGCCCAGTCGGTGGTGGTCTGCGGCGACCAGCCCCGCTCGGCCACGGCGACCAGACGCGGGAAGATCATGCGCTCCAGCCGCGCGTCGGTGCGCATGTGCTCGGTCCAGGCATTGCCCTGCAGGCCGATGACATGCTTGCGCTCGGCCTCGGTCATCTCCTTGGGAGCCGGATCAAAGTCGTACACGTCCTTGAGACTGACCACCCGGCCCCGGCCCGGAGGCTCGTCGGGCGAAGCGCTCTGGCGGTTGTCCAGATACATCAGCGGCCAGGGCGACAGCACCGTGTCATGGCCCAGCTTGGCCGCAGCGATCGCGCCCTCCAGGCCGCGCCAGGACATCACAGTAGCGTTGGGGGCCAGGCCGCCCTCAAGGATCTCGTCCCAGCCGATCAGGCGGCGACCGCGCTTGTCCAGATGCTTGCCGACCCGCTGGATGAAATAGCTCTGGGCTTCGTGCTCGTCCTTCAGGCCCAGGGTCTTCATCTGCGCCTGTATCCTGGCGCTGGCCTTCCACTGGTCCTTCACGGCCTCATCGCCGCCGACGTGGATATAGTCGCTGGGGAAGAGGTCCATGACCTCGTCCAGCACGTCGTTGAGGAAGGCGAACGTGCCGTCGTCGAGATTATAGAGCCAAGGGAAGATGCCCCAGTTGTTGCGGTCGTTGGCCGGCGGATTGGCGTTCACGCCCAGCTGCGGATAGGCGACGATCGGCGCCAGGGCGTGACCCGGCATCTCGATCTCGGGCACGATGGTGACGTTGCGGGCGGCGGCGTAGGCGACCAGCTCGCGCACCTGGTCCTGGGTGTAGAAGCCGCCATAGCGGATGGCCTTGCCGGTCTTTGGATCCTTGCCCGCCGCGCCCGCCGGGGTGCGCCAGGCGCCGAGCTCGGTAAGTTTCGGGTACTTCTTGATCTCCAGCCGCCAGCCCTGGTCGTCGACCAGGTGCCAGTGGAAGGTGTTGAGCTTGTGGGCCGCCATGGCGTCGATGATCCCGCGAAGGGTCTCGACCGACTGAACGTGGCGGGCACTGTCGACCATCAGACCGCGCCAGCCAAAGCGGGGCGCGTCTTCGATGGCCAGGGCGGGCAGGTCGACCGGACCCTTGCCGGCTTCCTGGGTGGCCAGCTGCCACAGGGTCATGGCACCATAGAACAGGCCCGCGCGCCTGGCGGCTGTGATGGTCACGCCCGAGGGGCTCGACTGCAGGGCGTAGGCCTCGCCGGCCGCGCCGCCGCGCGCCAGGACGATGGCGGGCTCGCCGGCGGCGGGCGCGCCATCGACTACGGCGGGCTTCAGGCCCCGGGCGCGGAACAGAAGATCGGAAAGCTGGACGGCCACGCCCCTGGCCTCGACATCGCCCCTGGCGACGAAGATCCGGGTCTTGGCGGTCAGGGCGAAGACGCCCTCGGCGGTCGACAGCCTGGCCGGCATCGGCGTCAGGGCCACGGGACCCGCCAAGGCCGGAACGGCGGCGGCCAGAGCGATGACGGAAGCCAAGGCGGCGGCGACGGATCGGGCGAGGGTCATGGACGGGCTCTCACGGACACGGTGGGCGCGGCAAAAAGTGGGCGGAGCGACGAAGCGCCCCGCCCCAGCTCCATGCTTGCAGGTCAGGAGGATCGATTTGGCGGCGATGCGAAGCGGACCGGTCATCAGGTGATCCTGAACCATGCCGCCCCCGATGCAATCGTCGCCTGAAAGAAGAAGATCGGGACTTCCGGAGAGGGGGCCGGAAGTCCCGACGCGCCTTAGAACTTGAAGCGGACCCCGGCGTAGAAGGTGCGGCCGTTGTCGTAGATTGCGCGCGGCACATCAGGCGTGCCCACGAAGTACTTCAGCTTCTCGTTCAGCAGGTTCTGGGCATCGAACGTCAGCGCGATGGTCTCGTTGACGTTGACGCTGACCGAGCCGTCCAGGGTGGCGAAATTGTCCTGGAACATGTCGGTGCCACGATCGGTGCCCGACTTGAACTTCGAGCGGTAGCTGTAGGCCAGCCGCGCGCTGAGCAGGTCGTTCTCGAAATAGCCCGTCAGGTTGTAGGTGTGCTTGGAGCTGCCATCGATCGGCTTGCCCAGGTCGGTCTGAGCGTCCGAATAGGTGTAGTTGCCGATGAAGCCGAAGCCGCCGCCGATGGGCTGCTGAAGGGTGACCTCGAAGCCGCGGTTGGTGCCGCCGTCTCCGTTGATCGGACCCGTCATCGTGAAGGTGTCACCCTTGCCGGTGCCCAGGCGTTGCTGGGTCTGCTGGGTGACGTGGAACTCTTTATAGGTCCGGCTGGTGATGTAGCTGTCGATATCCAGCAGGAAGACGCCGACCGACAGCAGGGCTTCCGGGCCATAATACCATTCAGCGGCGGCGTTAAACTGCCAGGCGCGGAAGGGATCCAGTTCCGGGTTGCCGCCGGCGGTGCCGGTGACGGCCGTGTCGTTCAGGCTGAAGGCGCCCGCCAGCTGGGCATAGCCAGGCCGCGACATGACCTTGGCGGCCGAGAGGCGAACCACGACATCCTCGTCGGCATTCACGACCAGGGTCGCGCTGGGCAGGATGTCCCAGTAGTCGCGATTGACGTTACGGGCGCCGAACGAGCCAAACAGGTTGGTGATCGTCGGGGGCGTTACCGAGCCCGAATACTGGGTGGTGTCCTGGTCGGTATGGACGGCGCGGACGCCGACATTGCCGCGCCAGCGATCGCCGCCGAGCTTGGCCATCGCATAGACGGCCTGGGTCTTTTCCTGCACTGCGAAGCTAAGCGGCGGATAGTAGGCGAACTGACGACCGCCGTTGCCGCTAAGGGCGGCAAGGACCTTGGCGCGATCGGCCAGGACGTAGCCCTGACCTGACAGACCGATGTCCTCACCATAGTTGGACGGCGTCGACTTGCCGACCACAGTGCCCAGGTCAACGCCCGAGGTGCCGCTGTAGACGCCGTTACCGGCCCAGCCATAGGCGGTGTAGTTCACTTCGCGGGTGTGGTCGGTATAGCGGCCACCGAACAGCAGGGTCTTCAGATAGCCGTTGTCGACCGAGTACTCGACATCACCCTTGGCGTAGAGCTCTTCGTCCGGGCTATCGACCTTGCCGCCCCACGACCAGCTGTAGAAGTTGTTCAGATAGGCGGCCGAACCGACGGCCGGCAGGCCGGGATAGCTGACCTTGGTGACCGGCGCGCCGAGCTCGTAGCTCATGCCGGTTTCCCAGTAGGTTTCCCACGCCTCGGTGTCGTCCGTGGCGCCTTCGCCCTTGGTGTAGCCGATGTTGCCGCTGATCTTCAGCTTGTCGCTGGCGTGATAGACGCCGTCGAGGTTCAGATCCCAGGAGGTCGAATGCGCGGTGCGGAAGATGTCGTCCTGCACCATGCCGCGGCTCTTGGTCCCGTTCGGCGAGGTCGCCGCCCAGGTCGCTGCGCTCAGAATGCCGTTGCTGATCTTGTAAGAGGTCAGCGCATTGCCGGCAGCGCCCGCCGGACCCGTATTGGCCGAGATCAGATTGCTGACCCACGCCATGCGGTTCACGTTGGTGTTGTCGGCGTCCATCTTGGTGTAGAGGCCCGAGAACGACAGTTCCAGCTTCTCGTTCGGCTCCCACTGGGTGACGAAGTTGGCACCCTTGCGCTTGCGGGTCTGCTGGAAGAAGGCGTTGCCGATCAGGTTCGGCGCCAGGACGGTCTGACCCGTGCCGGCGAAGTTCTGATACTCAGTATAGCCGAGGATTTCCTGGCCATCGCGACGGAATTCGCGCTCCTGATAAAAGGCGCCGACCAGGGTCCCGAAGGTGCCGGCCTCGTTCTTCCAGCTGAGCAGGCCCGAAACCTGGGGCGTCCACTTCTCGGCGCGGGTCGCATACAGACCCTGGACCGAAGCGTTCGCCGTCATGCTGGGCAGGTCCAGCGGCATGCGGGTGTGCACGTCGACCGTGCCGCCCACGCCGCCCTCGGGGATATTTGCCGCCGAGCTCTTGATGATGTCGATGCGACCGACAACTTCCGACGGCAGCATGGAGTAGTTGAAGCTGCGACCGCCGCTGGTCTGATCGAGCACGAACCAGTCGCCGGTAGCGATGTTGTGGCCGTTCAGCAGGGTCAGGTTGAGGTTGGGATCGGTGCCGCGAACGCTGACGCGCTCATTCTCCCCGAAACCGCCCGCCGCAGCCGATCCGGTGACGACATTGACGCCCGAAACGCGCGACAGAGAGTCGGCGACGTTCTTGTCCGGGAATTTGCCTATGTCTTCAGCGGTGACCACTTCCGACACCAAGTCGGAGTTACGCTTCTGCTGCATCGCCGCCTGCAGAGAGGCGCGAATACCGGTGACGACGACTTCGTCGACCGTGTCCGCCCGCGCGGTTTGCGCGTAGGCGGGCATTGCGACCATCATCGCCAGGGCACTGGCGGACGCGGTCAGGACCATTTTTTGAAAGCTTCTCATAACTCGGCTTCTCCCCATTTCGCCGGACCTAGGCCCGGAGCCGAACCCCAAGCCCAATGTGGTACCAATTATCTACGGACGTCCGCAGATCGCGGTACTTCTCAGGCCTCGGAGCCAGACTGTGACGAAAATTTGTCGGATGACAAGTCCAAAAAGAAACCAATTGCAGACCATGTTCTTATTGGTATGAAAATGGTCATATGTTATCGAGACGACCAAGTGATGGCGTTGATTTGTGGGGGAGGCTGATTTGACCATGTTTTCGGAACGGATTGGCAGGCTCGACGCCGGCGGTGCAGAGCACGCGCCCCTCTACAAGCAATTGCAGCGCGCCCTGCGCGACGCGATCCACAAGAAGATCCTGGGCCCCGATGACGCCCTGCCCGCCGAGCGGGACATGGCCGAGGAATTCAGCATCTCGCGCATCACGGTGCGCAAGGCACTGGATGGTCTGGTCAGCGAGGGCCTGCTGACCCGCCGTCAGGGCGCCGGCACCTTCGTCGCCGCGCGGGTGGAAAAGAGCTTCTCCAAGCTCTCGTCCTTCACCGAAGACATGATCTCGCGCGGCCGCGTTCCGCGCAGCGAGTGGATCAGCAAGAGCGAAGGCTCGGTCACGCCCGAGGAATCGCTGACGCTTGGCCTGTCGCCCGGCACGCCCGTCTATCGCTTCGCCCGGATCCGCTATGCCGACGGCGCGCCGATGGCTGTCGAGTACACCACCGTCGCCGCCTTCGCCCTGTCCTCGGCCGAGACTGTCGGGACCTCGCTCTATGAGGCGCTTGAGGCCACGGGGCATCGGCCCGTCCGCGCCCTGCAGCGCCTTCGCGCCGTCCTGTTCAACGCCGAGCACGCCGATCTTCTGGGCGTGCCCGTCAAGGACGCCGGCCTGCTGATCGAGCGGCGCGGGTTCCTGAAGGACGGCCGGGCGGTAGAAGTCACACAATCCTACTATCGCGGCGACGCCTATGACTTCGTCGCCGAACTGAACGCCCTGTCCTGAAGGAAGACCCATCTTGGAGGCCACGACCTTGACCCGACCGCAGGCCCCCGCGACATCGGCGCTGCTGGCGCCGGAATCGACCCGCATGTTCCTGGAAGCGGGTCAGGCCGCCCAGGTCGTCGCCGCCCAGCTGATCGACAACGCCGCCCGGGTCGAGGCGATCGCCCGGCGTCTGCGCGCCCATCCACCCCGCGCCGTGGTCACCTGCGCCCGAGGCAGCTCGGACCACGCCGCCACCTTCGCCAAGTATCTGATCGAGACCCGCACCGGCGTCCTGACCTCATCGGCCGGCCTGTCGGTCAGCTCGGTCTACGCCGCCCCCCAGAACATGGACGAGGTGCTCTATCTGGCCATATCGCAATCGGGCAAGAGCCCCGATCTGCTGGCCTCGGTGCGCGCGGCCAAGGCGGCAGGCGCCTTCACCATCGCCCTGGTCAATGATGTGACCTCGCCTTTGGCCGAGTTGGTCGACGAGGTCCTGCCGCTGCACGCCGGGCCCGAGCTGAGCGTGGCGGCGACCAAGTCCTATATCGCCGCCCTCTCGGCCATCACCCAGCTGGTGGCGGCCTGGACCGAGGACGCGGATCTGACCAAAGGCCTTGCCGCCCTGCCCGCTGGCCTGGCCGAGGCCTGGGCCCTGGACTGGACGCCCGCCATCGAACGTCTGACGCTGGCCCGCAATCTCTATGTGCTGGGACGCGGCGTGGGGTTCGGCGTCGCCCAGGAGGCGGCCCTGAAGTTCAAGGAAACCTGTGGCCTGCATGCTGAGGCCTTCAGCGCCGCCGAGGTGCTGCATGGCCCGATGGCGCTGGTGAAGACCGGCTTCCCCGTCCTGGTCTTCGCCCAGAACGATGAGAGCCGGGGCAGCGTCGACGAAATGGCCGCCAGCCTGACGGCCCGCGACGCCGACGTCCTGCTGGTCGGCGCGGGTGAAGTGGGCGCCGGCGTGCTGCCCGCCCTCGCCGCCCATCCGGCGATCGAGCCGATCCTGATGATCCAGAGCTTCTATCGCATGGCCAACGCACTGTCGGTCGCGCGCGGCTATGACCCCGACAGCCCGCCCCATCTCAACAAGGTGACAGAAACCGTCTGATGCTGTCAGTCCTCGTAAATGGCCGCATCCTGACGCAAGCCGGCGTCGTCGACGGCAAGAGCCTGGTACTCGAGAACGGCAGGATCGCCGCGATCCTCGACGCCGGCGACGCGCCGGCCGACGCCACGCGGCATGACCTGAACGGCGGCCTGCTGGTTCCCGGCTTCATTGACACCCAGGTCAATGGTGGCGGCGGCCTGCTGTTCAACGACGCCCCCACGGTAGAAACCATCGCCGCCATCGGCGCGGCACACCGCCCGTTCGGCACCACCGGCTTCCTGCCCACCCTGATAAGCGACGACCTGACGGTGGTCGATCGGGCCATGCGCGCCACCGAAGCCGCCATCGAGGCCGGCGTGCCTGGCGTGCTGGGCATTCATATCGAAGGCCCGTTCCTCAATGTGAAGCGCAAGGGCATCCACGACGCCGGAAAGTTCCGGGTCATCGACGACGCGGCCCTGGCGCTGCTGGGTTCGCTGAGGGTCGGCAAAACCCTGGTCACCCTGGCCCCCGAGACCACGACACCGGACATGATCCGCCAACTGACGAGTGCGGGTGTTATTGTTGCGGCCGGCCACACCAACGCCGCCTATGGTACGATGCGCAAGGCGCTAGCGGCAGGGCTGAGCGGCTTCACCCACCTGTTCAACGCCATGTCGCCGCTGACCAGCCGCGAGCCTGGCGCGGTCGGCGCGGCGCTGGAAAGCCAGACCGCCTGGTGCGGCCTGATCGTCGATGGTCGTCACGTCGATCCTGCGGTGCTGCGCATCGCCCTGCGCACCCGGCCGCTGGACCGGTTCGTGCTGGTGACCGACGCCATGCCTACGGTCGGGATGATCGACAAGAGCTTCGACCTGCAGGGCCGTCAGATCCACGTCGTCGATGGCGTTTGCGTCGACGCCCACGGCACCCTGGCCGGCTCGGATCTCGACATGATCGGCGCGGTGCGCAACGCGATGTCGATGCTGGGGTTATCGCTGCAGGACGCTGTCTCGATCGCCTCGGGCTCGCCGGCGGCCTTCCTGGGCCTGCAAGACGAGCGCGGGCGCATCTGCGTGGGCCAGGCCGCCGATCTGGTGTTGCTGGACGATGATCTGCGGGTTCGCGAGACCTGGATCGGCGGCGCCGCCAGCCTCTGACGAAAAAGGGGCGCCGGCTTTCGCCGACGCCCCTCGTTCAACAGCCTAGAGCGTTTTCCGATAGGTGTGAAACGGTTATCGGATCGACAAACGCTCCAAACTTTTGATTTAGAGCCCCTTTCGTCCGACCCTGAAGAAGCCACCAGGGTCGGAAAGGGCTCTAGGCTGAGGTCTAGAACTTGTACTTCACGCCCAGATAATACTGGCGACCGAAGTGCACATACTCTTCCGAGATCTGACGGGTCGAGTCGTCCACCTTGCTGTCGAACTGGTCGGTCAGGTTGATGCCTTCCAGCGTTATGGTGAAGTTCTTGAACTCGTAGCTGACCTGAGTGTCGACGTTCAGGGTCTTTTGCTTGATCCGAACGTCGTTGTTGTTGGTCGCCGAAGGGGCGACCTGGATCAGGTACGGGTCGCGATACGAAGCCGAGATGCGCGCCTTGAAGCCCGCCTTCTCGTAGTAAAGCGTGCCGTTATAGGCTTCCGGCGACAGGTTCAGGAGTGGTTGGGTGATCAGCGTCGCCGGCGTCAGCTGCACCCGGGGGGTGCCGCCGAAGATCGGGTTGGCGATCACGTACTCGATGTCGCTCTTGACGTGCGTGTAGTTCACAATGCCGCCGAAACCGTCAAACGGCGCCGGCAGGAAGGTGAACGGACGCTGCAGGCTGATCTCGTAGCCCTTCAGCTTGCCGCCCTTGGTGTTCTGCTGCGAGGTCACCGTGAACAGCGTGTCTGGCGTGTTGCCGTTGGTCAGCAGGCTCGTAGGCAGACCCGTTTCCGAAAACGGGATTGCGACCGCCGTGGTCTGGATGAAGGACTTGATGTCCTTCTGGAACAGACCGATCGAGAACAGGGTTTCCCGGTCAGGATACCACTCGAAGCCCAGGTCGATGTTGTTGGACAACATCGGGTTCAGGTCCGGGTTGCCACGCGTCAGCGTCTGGGCCGACTGGCTGTTGGCCGTGAAGCCCGGCGTCAGGTTCTGCAGCTGCGGACGCGTCATGACCTTGGCGGCCGCGAAGCGAACGAAGAAGTTTTCCAGCGGCTGGACCGACAGGTTCATCGACGGCAGCGTGTTGGTGTAGCTGCGCGACGTGGTCTGGGTGCCGTCGGTCGGGACCGTTTGCGACAGCGTGCCGACCGGCGTGACGGTCGAGACCGTGGTGCTGCCGGTGTTGAAGTGGCCCAGGGCGTCCTGCTCGGTCTTCACCCAGCGAACGCCGACGTTGCCGCGAACGGGGATCGAGCCGAAGTCGCGATCAAAATCGCCTTGCAGATAGTAGGACGTGTCGTTCTCGCTGATCTCCCGAAGCGCACCGAGCTGGTTGAGCGAGCTGAGGCGGAAGTCGCCGTTGGCGTTGATGCAGTTGCAGTCATAGCCGATGGCAGTCTTCAGCTTGTCGAGGTCGGGCGCGATCCACGAGGTGGGCGTACCGGCTGGCATGTCGAGACCACGGCCAAAGCCGGTGATCAGACGCGAGACGTCGGCGACGGTCACGCCGGCCGGCAGCGGGAACGCCGCTTCGGCCACGAAGCCCGTGCCGCCCGGAATCACGCGCGAGAAGATGCGCTTTTCCGAGGAATTGAAGCCGTATTCCTTGAAGGCCGCGCCGGTGCGAACCTTCAGCCAGTCCATGACCTGATAGTCAAAGTCGAAGCGGAGGGTCTTGAAGGTGTTGACGGCCTTGCTGGGGCGCAGGCGCAACAGCGACGGGTCGCCTAGCGCCGAGCTGTTGCTATACTGGAAGTTGGCCGGGTTGGTCGCGTCGAAGCCGTAGTTGAACGACGGCCGACGCGGATCGGTTGAGTAGTCGTAGCTGTAGCCGTCGCTGTTGTAGCGGTCGAACGAGAAGGTCGTCTGGACCGGGTTGTTCTGGATCGAACGCGCCTGGCCGTAGGTGGCCACCAGCTTGCCCTTGTCACCGATCTTGGTGTCGTAGGTCAGGACGTTCTGGAAGAACTCGGTGTTCAGGTCGTCATGGCGATACTCGACGCGGGCATCGACGTCGTCGAAAGTGCCCTTGATCAGGTGACCCTTGGCGTCGGCCGCGAAATTGACGACGTCGGTCTGGGGCAGGCCCTGGCCGCTGCGGCTAAACGAAATGATTTCCAGATAGGTCTCATCGCGGTCGTTGGTGAAGTCCGCGAACAGAGTGTCCAGGGTCAGGGTCGAGTTGTCGGTCGGGCGCCATTGCAGCGAACCGGTCACGCCCAGACGCTTTTGATTGTACTCAAGCCGGCCATAGCGCGGAATCCGCGGGTGCCAAAGGTTGTTGGCGGTGCCAGCGGCGGCGGCGACGGTTGGCGAGGTGCCGCCGGTGACGGTGCCGATCTGGCCGCAGGTCAGGGGCGGACCGCTGACGGGGTTGTAGGCCGCGCCCGTGCAGGGGAAGGCCGTCGAGGAGTTGAAGCGAACGCTGGGGTTTTCCCAACGACCGGTCGAGGAGCCTTCCTCCAGCGTCTGGCGCTTGGCGTAGGCCACCGACAGCAGGGCGCCGAACTTTCCGTCGTTCCAAGTGTTAGCGATCAGGAAAGTGTAGCGCGGGTCGCTTTTACGCGACAGGTCGTTCCAGCCGTACTTGGCCCCTGCGCTCATTGTGAACTTGTTGAAGTCGAACGGGCGAGCCGCCTGCAGGTCGATGATCGCGCCCAGCGAGCCTTCTTCGTTCGACGCCGAGGTCGACTTGCGCACGGTGACGCTGTTGAAGAGTTCCGAGGCGAAGATGCTGAAGTCGAACTGACGGCTGCGGTTAGCGCCGCCTGAGCCGTCCTTGCCGCCCGTGGTGGCCAGGGCTTCCAGGCCATTCAGGCGCACGACGGTGAAGTCGGCGTTCAGGCCACGCACGGTGATGGTGCGGCCTTCGCCGCCGTCGCGGTCGATCGAGACGCCGGGGATGCGCTGCAGCGACTCCGCCAGGTTCAGATCGGGGAAGTCGGCGATGTCGGTCGCCTTGATGACATCGACCATGTCATTCTCGCGACGCTTCACATCGAGCGCGTTGGCGAGGCTGGCGCGGAAGCCGGTGACAACGACCTCTTCCACCGCGCTGTCATCGGCCTGAGCCGGCGCAGTCTGGGCAGACGCGGTTCCAGCCATCGCGATGGCGAGCGCCAAGGCGCCCGTGGAGACCCCAAGCTTCAGGACGTCGAGGCGCCCCCCGGAAATCTTAGACATGTATCCTCCTCCCGTTCGACGGAAACGGCGCTGTTGCACCGCCCGGCTTTGAACTGATCGCGCTTCCTTCCTGCGCGCCCAGTTCTCGGCCGTCTGTGTTTTTGACACCGGTGTCAGGTACGGACAGAGACCTGTCCGCGCCTTGACACCGGTAGCAAAGAGCTAACAAACCGTCGTTATGACGACAAGGCGAGATTGTGTTTGATGACAGGAGAAGTCGCGCGCGTGGCTTTTCCACCACATCGTGGCGACGCCCAGAAGACCGAGACAAGGGGAGCGCGACCGGCAGAGGCCGAAAATCATGGTCCGATAAGTGTGAAACGCCTGTTGGATCGAAGAATGCTACAGATCTTCGGCTTGGAGCCCTTTTCGCCTGAACTGATAAAGCCATCAGCCCGAAGACGCCTTTAGGGCGCTAGATGTGAGCTCTTTCCGACCTGATAGCTTCATCAGGGTCGGGCGAAAAGGGCTCTAAATCAAAAGTTTAGAGCGTTTTTCGATCCAATAACCGTTTCACACGTATCGGAAAACGCTCTGGTGAGCGTATAAAATGCCGACTTACCGCCGATTTCGCATTATGACGCAATCGCACGGAGCGACCGGCATCATCCCACCCATGGCGGCCTTTGCCCTATAACTCTTCTGTCTTGCGGTGGCTGACCTTGTGGAGCCCCTCGATCATGGACTGCCGGTCGGCCGCCGGCAGCTGATTTCCCATGGTGCGCAGTAGCCGCAGGGCGTGGAGGTGAACGTCGATGGCGTTCCAGCGCCAGGCGCCGGCCTCAGCGCAGCTGTCGGTGGTCGCGGCGAGGGAGACTGCTGCCTGATCTACGCCGGCGTCGGAGACGAAGGTGCTGACGTCGATTATTCTCATGCTCAGAGTATAGAGGTCCTCAAAGCTCTCGGACTGACGGTCGGCCGCTGCGGGGCCGAAGCGGCGCTCGATTT
Organism: Caulobacter sp.; assembly: GCA_031415995.1. Classification (GTDB taxonomy): domain Bacteria; phylum Pseudomonadota; class Alphaproteobacteria; order Caulobacterales; family Caulobacteraceae; genus Caulobacter. The sequence goes on from JANOSS010000105.1 coordinate 63,716, forward strand.
CGGCCAATGTGTCGTCGAGAACGACCAGAGAAACCTCGCGCAGGCTTTCAACCCCGACTTCAGCGGCGGTGATCGCGTCCTTGGCCATCAGGCCACCGCTCTCCTTGATCATCTTGGCCAGCCGATTGGGCGGGCGAAATTTGCGAACGACGCTCATATCTGCACCTTCGCGACCTTCATCAGACTGTTGATCTCATCCTGAGACATGTTGGCTTCTTGCGCATTGCCGACCTCGGCAGGCAAGTCGTCCCGCCGCCGGCCTTCCATGCCGATCGGCGGGCCTTCATACTTAAAGCGCCGATCAGGCCCGACATAGCTGTCGCACTCGATAAACGCCCGCTCTTCTCGCGCCACCCAGAAGATGCGCTCCAGCAGCACCTTCGGCGTGATCGGCTTGGCCACCGTGAAATTGGCCCCGGCGTCACGGGTGCGAAAGATGTCCGTGGTGCGGGTATGCCCGGTAACCAGGATCACCGGAACGTAGCGATTGCTCTCCGGCGCGTCGCGTCGCAGCCAGTTGATAAACTCGATCCCGTCGACGTCGGGGATCTGAACGTCGCTGATGATCAGGTCAAAGGTCTTGGTTCCTACCAGCGACTGGGCGTCCTTGACCGTCTCGGCGCGGTGCAGTTGCTTGACCCCAAATCCGGAAACCACCTGCGACAGGATATCGAGCGAAGTCCCATTGTCGTCGAGCACCAGAACCGTGGCGCGCTCCAGATTGATACGGGTCGAAGCCTTTAGGGCGTCCATGGACGAAGCCTAGAAGAAGTCGAGTTCACCCGCCTCGACGTCCCAGGCTGTCGGCTCGCCGACAGCGCGCAGGCGCACCACCAGGTCCGCCAGGCCAAGGCCTTCGAGAAGGGGTTCGATGGACATGCTCCACTCGCCGGACGCGTGCTGGCCGATGCGCTGCAGAACGTCTGACAGGCCGTGCAGGCGCTGGCTCAGCTCGTCCAGCGCCTGGAGCCGGGAGATGCTTTCCAGCGCCGCCCCGCCCTTGGCCAAATCGCCGGCAATATGTTCGCAATCCCGACACACCGCCGCAGCCGACATCAACTCGGCCGCAAGACGGCGCGAGAGTTCGCCCACGGGAGTCAGGGTCTCCGGCGGGGCGATAGGGGATGTCGAGAGCTGCATGGAGGTCATGTGGATCAGAACAGCTCCAGGTCGCCGCCAGAATTGACAGGCATGGGTGCGGGTGTAGGACGCCGGACGTCCTGCGGCGCGTTGTCCACAGCCACAAGCCGCTGACGAACGCGGCCGGAGGCTGGCCAGAATTCCACGCGACGCGCCGAAACACCGCCCGTGCTCGAAGAGACGATTGGAATCCCTTCGTCGCGCAGGAACCGCTCGGCAAAGCTGGCGTTGCTGGCGCCGACGTCAGACAGGCCCTCGAACAGCTTTCCGCCGCCGAAGATCTTGGCTTCCATCCGCTCGCGACGCGCGCCCCGCTTCAGCAGGCCGTTGATCAGCATCTCCATGGCGTAGGCGCCATAGCGGACGGCGTCTCCGTCCTTGCGACCGTCGCCTGAGTCAGGAAGCAGGAAATGGTTCATGCCGCCAATGCCGGCCTGCGGATCGCGGATACAGGCGGCGATGCACGAACCAAGCACGGTGGTCATCACCACGTTGGGGTCGGACGACACGTGGCTCTCGCCTTGCGTGACGTGGACCTTGACCGAGCGTTCCAGATCGTCGGGTTGTCCAAATGTCATGTGAGCTGACCGAAGACCTGTTCGATCTTCTCCTTGAGGCCCTGAACGGTGAAAGGTTTGACGCAGTAGTTGTTGACGCCGAACTGCACGGCCCGCTGCACAAGCTCGCGGTCGGCCCGGCCGGTCAGCATGACAAAGGCTGTCTGCCGGATCGGCGGGTGCGAGCGCACGGCGCGCAGGAGGGCCAGCCCGTCCATCTTGGGCATGTTGAAGTCGGAGATCACAAGGTTCGCCGGCTTGGAAAGGAGGTTCTTCAGCGCCTCCTCGCCATCCGGCGCCTCACGGATGTCCTTGAACCCGATCTGCTGCAACGCATTGCGGATCAAGGCCCGCATGGTCAGCTGATCATCGACGACGAGAACGGAAATGGTGCTTGCTTGGGGCATGGGTTCATCGCCTCGCGGAGGCCAGATCGAGGATGGATTGGCCCATGGAGGACAGGGAAACCTGCTTCTCCACGGCGCCGATTTCAAAGGCCGCGCGGGGCATGCCGTAAACGACACAGCTCTGCTCGTCCTGTCCGAGGGTCTTGGCACGGGCTTTACGCAGGGCAAGAAGGCCCTGGGCGCCGTCACGTCCCATACCGGTCAGGATCGCCCCGACCGCCTTGTCGCCGACCGCGTTGGCCACCGAGTTGAAAAGAACGTCCACCGACGGGCGGTGACCGCTCACCGGATCGCCCGCGATCAGGCGACAGCGCAACCCGCCCGAACGAACGACCTCCAGGTGCGTCGCCCCGCCCGGGGCGACATAGACCTTTCCGGGCTCCAGCAGGGCGCCGTCCGTGGCTTCCTGCACCTTGGCCCCGCTGGCGCGGTCGAGGCGCGCGGCGAAGCTGGCGGTAAAGGTCGCCGGCATGTGCTGGGTGATCACAGTCGGCGGGCAGGTGTCCGGGAACATCGTCAGGATCGCCAGCAGCGCCTCGACACCGCCGGTCGAAGAGCCGATGGCCACGATGTCGCCCGAGGGCATATAGCTTTTGGTCCGGGCCACGACGGGCGCCGTGTCGGCCTTGGTCCGCACCGAGGCTCGGGCCGCGATCTTCACCTTGACCACAATCTCGTTGAGCGCTTCTTGGGTGCCCAGTGCGTCCGCCGGCTTGGCCACACAGTCGATGGCGCCCAGCTCAAGAGCGCGCAGCGTCATCTCGGCGCCGGCCTGGGTCAGGGTCGAGACCATCACCACGGGCATGGGCCGCAGGCGCATGATCTTCTCGAGGAACTCGATGCCGTTCATGTTCGGCATCTCGATGTCGAGCGTCACGACATCGGGATTGAGGGCCTTGATCATGCCCCGGGCTTCGAAGGGATCACCGGCGGCACCGCAGACCTCGATATCCGGATCTCGATTAAGGGCAGCCGTGATCAGGCTCCGCATGGTGGCGGAGTCGTCGACGACGAGAACGCGAATCTTGGCCATCAGCGACCTCCCACCTTGCGATAAGCTGTCAGGCCCGCGCTTTCAAAGGCGGTGATCGAGGTCCCTACCCGTTCTGAGTGACCGACATAGAGACGGCCGCCCGGCGCGACGAGGGGCGCGAAGCGGTTCCAGACACGCTCCTGGGTCGGCTCGTCGAAATAGATCACGACGTTGCGACAGAAGATGGCGTCGAACGGGCCCTTCATCGGCCAGCTGGGGCCGTTGAGGTTCAGCTCGCGGAAGGCCACCAGGCTGCGCGCGGCTTCACAGACGCGGAAGGCGCGGCGATCGCTCGTGTCGCGCTCGAAATACTGGTTGCGGGCGTGAGCCGGAATGCCTTCCAGCAGGCTCTCGTCATAGACGGCGGCGCGACCGGTCGCGAGCACGGAGGTGTCGAATTCCGTGCCCAGGATCCGGATATCCAGGTCAGCGGCGTTGGGCCACACCGACAGGACCGTGAAGGCCATTGAATAGGGCTCCTGGCCCGACGAACTGGCCGCCGACCAGAGGCGCAGACGGCCGCCGGCGCGGACCTTGTCGGCCATCGGCTCCAGAATGTTGGCGCGCAGGTCGTCGAAATGGTGCGGCTCCCGGAAGAAGCGGGTGACGTTGGTCGTCAGGGCGCGCAGCATTTCCTGCTGCTCGTCGACGCTGCTCTCCAGCGCCACGAAGGCGCAGTATTCGGTGAAGGTCTTCATGCCCAGTGAGCGCAGCCGCTTGGCCAGACGGGAATAGACCAGGGTCGCCTTGGTCTCGGGCAGGCTGATACCAGCCTGCGCGTAGAGCAGCGCCGCGATCTTCTTGAAGTCCTGGTTTGTGAACGCGAACTCGCCATCGACAATGGCTTCGCGACGTTCTGTCATTGAGGCTGAGGTCATCAGGCGGCCAGGGCCTCTCGTTCTGGGAGGATACGGTCGAGCGAGATCTCGCTGATCATGCGCTCTTCGATCGAAATAATGCCGCGGACGAAGTTGCGAACAGTCTCGCAGGCCACATCCGGGGTAGCTTGAACCATGTCGTCATTGATCGACAGAATGTCCGACACCGCATCGACCAACAGGCCAACCGTGCGGTCGCCTGCCTGAACGACAATGAACACGCTGCGAACCGTCGGCTCGACCATTGGCATGCCAAGACGCGCCGCCAGGTCCATGATCGGCAGGACCGCGCCCCGCAGATTGATCACGCCGCGCATATAGCTTGGCGTCTGGGGTAGAGCGGTGGCGGGGCTCCAGCCCCGGATCTCCCGCACCGCCATGATGTTCACGCAGTATTCCTGATCGCCGACCCTGAACGAGATCAGCTCGCGGCGTGCGGTACTCGCGACGACAGTTGGGTCAATCATGACTTACTCCGCCGCAATCAAAGTGGGTTCGACGGGGCGGGGCGTTTCCCGGCGGCGAAGATTGATCACCGCGTCGACGTCCAGGATGAGGGCCACGCGGCCGTCGCCCAGGATCGTTGCGGCGGCAACGCCCTCGACCTGCTGGTAGTTCTGTTCCAGCGACTTGATGACAACCTGGCGCTGGCCGTGGATCGCGTCGGCCACCAGGGCGGCGCGCGAGCCGTCCTCGCCCTCGACCAGCAGCACGACACCTTCGGTCGGCGACGGCGAGGTGGTGCGATAGCCCAGGGTCAGGCCGACATCGATGAGCGGCACGAAGCTGTCGCGGACCGCCAGCACCGAGCCGACGGGCCCCAGGGGGCGAACCTCTTCGGCCTTGGGACGCAGGCTTTCGACAATGGCGGCCAACGGCACGACCAAGGTCTCACCGGCTACGTCGACCACCATGCCGTCGAGCACGGCCAGGGTCAGCGGCAGGCTGAGCGTGAAGGTCGAGCCCAGACCGGGACGCGAGGTGATCGAGATGCGACCGCCCAGGGCCTGGACGCTCCTTCGCACCACGTCCATGCCGACGCCGCGGCCCGACACATCCGAGATCTTGTCGGCGGTTGAGAAGCCCGGCAGGAAGATCAGATTGTCGATCTCCTCATCGGTCAGCTGCAGGTCGGGCGAAATCAGGCCCTTCTTGACGGCGATCGACAAGACCCGTTCGCGATTGATGCCCTTGCCGTCGTCCTGGACCTCGATAACGATCCGACCGCTGCGGTGCAGGGCCGCCAGGCGCACGACGCCTTCCGGATTCTTGCCTGCCGCCTTGCGCTCCTCGGGGCTTTCCAGCCCGTGGTCGATGGCATTGCGCAGCATGTGGGTGATCGGGTCGGCCAGTCGTTCGATGACCGTCTTGTCGACCTCGGTGTTTTCCCCATCCATGACCAGGCGCGCCTGCTTGCCGGTCATGTTGGCGACTTCACGAACCAGGCGCGGCATGCGCTGGAACACCGACTTCACGGGCTGGGCGCGGATCGCCATCACGCTGTCCTGGATCTGGCGGGTGAGCTGCTCCAGCTCGTCCAGACCCATGGCCAGACTGGACGACGGCGCGATGCCGTACTCGCCCACGCGCTGGGCCAGCATGGCCTGATTGATCACCAGCTCGCCCACCAGATCGATCAGGCTGTCGATGCGCTCGGGATCAACGCGGATGACCGACTGGCCAGGACCGGGGACGTCGACCTGCGTGGCCTTGGTTGGGGCAGCGGCCGGCGCCGGAGCGCGCGCAGCGACCGGGGCGGGCGGCGGCGCTTCCACGACCGCGAGCGCGATTTCGGCGATCTCGGGGGCGACCGGCGGGGCGACCTCGGGAGCGACGGGCTCGGCGGCCGGTGTCTCAATGGCGCTCAGCAGGTTGGCCAGGGCAGCCTCGACGGGCGCTTCGCCCCGAACGATTTCAAGATCGCAGTCACCGTCGACGAATTCGAAGACCTCGCGGATGGCGTCTTCGCCATCATCGGTCTCTACGCGCACACTCCAGGTGACATAGGCGGCCTCGGCGTCGAGGAACTCCAGGGTCGGCAGGGCGCTGTCGTCCATGGTCGCGACGATCGGGCCAAGGCGGCTCAGCTCGCGCAACAGCAAGGCCGTTTCATTGGCCTTGCGATAGAGGTCCGACTTGGGACGGATCGACACCGTCCACACATTGATGGGGATCAGTTCGGCGTCGGCCGCCTGCGCGTCTACCGAGATCGTCATCGGCTGGAAGTCGAAGCCGAGATCGTCGTCGTCCAGATCATCCGACGCCGCGACGAGCTCGGGCGCGGGCGCGGTTTCAGCGGCCTCGGCCACTGAAACCGGAGCGGCCGCGGCCGCAGAAGGATCGGTCCAGACCTTCAGTTCAGCGGCCATGGCGGCCGAGGCCGCCATGTCGACATCGCCCATGCCGCGCGCGGCGCTCACATGGTCGGCCAAAACGTCGGAGGCGCGCAGCATGACGGCGGCCAGATCCACGGTGTTGGGAACCTCATTGGACCGAACAGCGTCCAGCAAGGTCTCGAACACGTGGGCGAAACGGACCAACGGCTCGAGGCCGAAGGCGCCCGCGCCGCCCTTGATCGAATGCACGGCCCGGAAGACGGCATTGACAGTCTCGCTGTCGCCGACACCCTCCTGCATGGCCAGGAGCCCGCCTTCGAGGTCGGCGAGCAGTTCCTCGCATTCCTGAAAGAAGGTGACCTTGATGGCCTCTAGCTCGTCCATTCCCGCAATTCCTTAGAGTTCTAGACGTCGAAGTCGGTGAAGGATCAGGCCGCGACGCGGCGAATGGCTTCGACCAGCTTTTCAGGATTGAACGGCTTGACGATCCAACCCGTCGCGCCGGCTTCGCGAGCCCGCTGCTTCTTGGTGGGATCGCTTTCCGTGGTCAGCACCAGGATCGGGATCGCGCGATAGTCATCATCGATGCGAACCGCCTCGATGAAACCAAAGCCATCCAGCTTGGGCATGTTGATGTCGGTGATGATGACGTCCGGACGATGGGCGGAAAGCACTTCCAGCCCATGTTCGCCGTCAACGGCCTCGACCACATTAAAGCCTGCGCCGACCAGGGCCATGCGCAGCATGTCCCTCATCGTGCGGGAATCGTCGACCGTTAGAATCGTGCGCGTCACGATTGGACTCCATGGATGTCCGCCGAAAGGAGCGCCCCATCGGCGCCGAAAAGACGGGTGGTTTCTACAAAGGCCTCCGAAGGCCCCGTAATTGAAAAGGGTTTGCCGTCAGCGGCCCAGGCCTTGCGGGCCGCGAGCAGAATCTGGAGACACAGGCCGCCGAGGCGACGGACCTGGCCGGCCTCGATCTCAAGCGGCTGGCCTCGGTGCGCCAGGAAGGCGGACTTCAGCGGGCCGGCGGCCTTTAGATCGAGTGTTTCAGGCAGCGCGAGTGCGGCCATCAGAATTCCTCCCATCCAGCGGACGCCGGAGCGGCCGCGGTAGCTGCGCCGCCACGCGTGGGCCGGGCGAAGGCGCCCAGACGGGCCCTTTGCTCGGCGACCGGGTTGCGGGCCGGTGCGTGTTGAGCCGAATCGGCGGCAGTCGGGCGACCGTAGGCGGCCTGGCCGCCACCGACCCGGAAACGGGCCATCAGTCGGACCAGCTCGGCGGTCTCGCCCTTCAGCGAGTGCGTCGCGGCGGTCGATTCCTCGACCATTGCGGCGTTCTGCTGAGTGACCTGATCCATCTGGTTCACGGCCGTGTTCACTTCGTTCAGCCCGGTGGCCTGTTCGGCGGCGGAAGCCGCGATCTCGGTCACCAGGGCGTCGATCTCGCCAACCTTCAAGACGATGCGTTGCAGCGCCTCGCCCGTTTGACCGACCAGGTTCACGCCCTGGCTGACCTGCTGGGTCGAGGACGAGATCAGGGTCTTGATCTCCTTGGCGGCCTCGGCGGAGCGCTGGGCCAGGGCCCGGACTTCCTGAGCCACGACGGCGAAGCCGCGACCCGCTTCACCCGCGCGGGCGGCCTCGACCCCGGCGTTCAGGGCCAAAAGGTTGGTCTGGAACGCGATCTCGTCGATCACGCCGATGATCTGGCTGATCTGCTTGGAGGAGTTTTCGATCTCGCCCATGGCCGACACTGCTTGATGCACGACCTGACCGGAATGCGTCGCTTCGCCACGGGTGGTTGAAACAACGTCCGAGGCCTGACGAGCGCCGGCCGCCGTGCGGCGGACCGTGGCGGTCAGTTCGTCGAGGGCGGCGGCGGTCTCTTCCAGCGAGGCGGCCTGCTGTTCGGTGCGGCGCGACAGGTCGTCAGAAGCATGGGCGATCTCGTCGGCGCCGGTGCTCAGGCCGTCTGTCGAGGCGGCGATGACCTTCATCGTCTCCTGCAGCGAGGCCATGGCGCCGTTGAAATCGTCCTTCAGCTTGGCGTAGTCCCCCGGGAAGTTTGCATTGACGCGGAAGGTCAGATCGCCCGAGGCCAGCTTTTCGAGGCCCTCGGCCAGGCTGGTCACCACCAGGGCGCCTTCGCGAGCGGCGGCGGCAGCAGCCTCTTCCTTCGAGCGACGCTCGTCGGCGGTCTGGGCCGCAGTTTTTTCCTGCTCGGACCGCATCTGTTCAAGGTGCAGCTGGTTGTCGCGGAAAATCCTCAAGGAGCGGACGATGGCGCCCAGCTCGTCCAGGCGAGTCATCTTTTCAAGATCAATGCTGTTGTCGCCCTTTGACAGGCGTTCGGTCGCACCGGCGATATCGGCGATCGACTTGCGGACATTCATGACCGTGAGGAAGGCGAGCGCTCCCACGGAGCCAAGCGTGATCAGCGACAGCGTGATGGTGGCGCTCATGGCCGCAGTCGCTTCGGCCTTGTGCTGGTCGGCCGTCTCGGTGGCCCGGGTGCCGGCGTCATCGACCACCTTCTGAAGCTGGGCCGCCATCTTGACATACTGGTCTTCAAAGCTGCCAGCGAAGCTCATGGCCATGCCCGTATCGACGTCGATCATGCCGCTGACCGTGTCGACGGCGCTGCGGCATTCTGCCAGGGCCTTGACGAGGGCCTCGATCTTCGGATGCTCAGAGGCGGGCAGGCGGCTCGAAAGCGCCTTCATGTCCTTGCCCAAGGTGTCAAATTCGGCAAGCAACTCGATGATGCGTGGACCGGCCGAAGGGGCCATCGGATCGGCCTTCGACGCCAGGATTTGATAGAGCGTCCCGTGAGCGTCAGTGATCCGGCGCGACAGCGTCTGAATATCGCTATTGATGCGCATGTCCTGCTCGACGACCTGCCGCAGAGCGGCGGTCTGGCTGCGCTGCACGACGACGGCGCCGCCGGCCATGAGGGCCATCATCAACAGTGCGAAAGCCGGCGCGAAGCCGATCTTGATAATCAGTGGTAGGTCGACAAGCCGAAATCGCTTCATTTCCAGGTCCCCTTCTTGCGGCGGTTCCGTGCCCACGGATCACCAGCAAGCCAGGGGGATCATCACTATAGATTCCTAACAGACTCTGACCTTGGTTAAGAGAAACTGGAGGTCAGGGGGCCAGGCGCTGCCTTGAGGGACAAATGGCCGCAGGTGAATCTATGGAGATAGCGCCCAAAAGCAGCCGCGCGGGTAAAATCCGAAGTAAGGTTACCATAAAGTAAATTTAGAATATTCCGGGGCCGACTCAGAATATTTTAACTAGCCGCTGCGATAAAGGGCATGCGTCCGGTTGGCGCGTCGTCCACAGGACGGTATTCTTTACTAGGAGCAGCGGGATGAAACATCCGATCGCTTTTGCCGCAGGAATCGCTGGCAGCTTGTTCATCGCTCAAGCCGCCTCGGCGGCTGGCGGATTCGAAGAGCAAATGAGCCGTTGCCTGCAACAGTTCGCCAATACCCGGGACGCCGCCCAGGTGATGCTGGAATGCACCGCTGACGCTGGCAAGCTCTCGGAATGCAAGGTCGTTGACAACAGCGCGGCCGGCAAGGGCTTCGACAAGGCCGCCATGTGCATCGCTGACAAGCTGCCGATGGGCGCCAAGACCGGCACCGTGAAGGTTCCGTTCCGCTTCCCGGGCGGCGCGTAAACTTCAAGCTCCTTACCAAGGGGCTCAAAACGCCTCCGCCGACCAGACCGAAGCGTTCCGATGGATCGCTTCGCGTCTGGTACGCGGGGGCGTTTTGCCGTATGCGACGCCCGCCAGGAAAAAGGCGGCCGCCCGTCGGGGCGGCCGCTTCTATCGATACATCCTGCGCTGGGTCTCAGCCTGCTGGCGGCAGCCGTTTCTCAGAACTCTTCCCACGTCTCGCGAACGGCCGTCGCCGCTGAGCCCCGGGAGACCGGACGCGCGCCGCCGCCCGGACGACTGGCCTGCGATGAAGGTCGAGCGACCGGGCGGGCGGGCGCAGCGGACGCTGCGGGCCGCGAATCGGCCACGCGGAAGGCCGAAATCAGATTGACCAGTTCGGCCGTTTGATCCTTGAGCGAGTGTGTCGCCGCCGTCGTCTGCTCGACCATGGCGGCGTTTTGTTGCGTCACCTGGTCCATCTGATTGACGGCGGTATTGACCTCATGCAGGCCAGTGGCCTGCTCCTGGGCCGAAGCAGAGATCTGGACGATCAGGGTGTCGATCTCGGCAACCTTGGCGACGATGCCGCGCAGGGCGTCGCCGGTTTGTCCCACCAGGTTCACGCCCTGACCCACTTGCTGGGTCGAGGTCGAGATCAGGGTCTTGATCTGCTTGGCGGCGTCGGCGGAGCGCTGGGCGAGAGCCCGCACTTCCTGGGCGACGACCGCGAAGCCACGACCGGCTTCACCGGCACGCGCCGCTTCGACCCCGGCGTTCAGGGCCAGCAGGTTGGTCTGGAAGGCGATCTCGTCGATCACGCCGATGATGTTGCCGATTTCGCGCGACGAGCTTTCGATCTCGCCCATGGCGGCCACGGCCTGGTCGACCACGACGCCCGAGCGTTCGGCCTCGGTCTTGGCACCCGCCACAACCTCGGACGCCTGCTTGGCGCCCGCTGCCGAGCGCCGGACGGTCGAGGTGATCTGGTCGAGGGCGGCGGCGGTCTCTTCCAGACTGGCGGCCTGCTGCTCGGTGCGGCGCGACAGGTCGTCAGCCGCGATGCCGATTTCGTCCGAACCGGCGCGGATATTGCCGGTCACGCCGGAAATGCGGCTCATGGCCTCCTCGAGCGTGCGAACCGCGCTGTTGAAATCGTCCTTCAGCTTCTGGAACTCGGGCTTCACCTCGTCGTCCATACGGCTGACCAGATCGCCCTGGGCCAGATGGGAGAGCGCCGTGGCCAGGCTTTGGACGAGCCTGGTCTGGCTTTGCTCGTTCTCGATACGCGAGGCCTCAAGTCGCTGACGATCGGCTTCGATGGTCTCAAGATAGATCGAGATGGCAAAGTCCATGTCGAGCATGACCGCCTTCATCAGGGCGCTGATCGCCTCGCCGGCCTGGGCGGGGTCGCCCTTGGCCATGAAGCCCTTGGGCCAGAGCGAGTCGACGGTGGCGCGCAGCAGCCGGTCCATGACCATGGCGTAGCCGCCGATGTACCAGCGCGGCTCAAGTCCAATGCGCGCATGAACCTGACCGATGGTCCGGACCGTATTGACATAGGTGTCGCTAAACTCGGCCTGGGCGATGACGTCCCAGTGCACCGCCTGGCGACTGCTGGCGGCGTCCATGTGCCGCTCGTCCCTGAAGAACTTGCTGGTCGCCGGTGTCGTCTTGACCTTGCCGTAGAAGGCCGAGAGCGCGGGGCCGATTTCCTTGCGAATGAGCGGCCGCAGATCACGCAGCGCCTGCCGCGCACGATCATCCAGCCCCATAAACGCCACGCGGTCGTTTACGTCATGATCCTGACTCATCGGCTTTGGTCCATCCCGGGGTGTAGTTTGCGGGATGACCCTCGGTCAGCATGCTTAATGCAGTCTTAAATATTCCCGCCCAAGGCGCGTCATCTCGCCACACTCGCCAAAAAGGTTTGGTTCGCCGAACACGCGTCTATCCACCCTGTTTCATGGTCTCGCGGGCGATGATCACCTGCTGGATCTGGCTGGTACCCTCATAGATCCGGAAGATCCGCACGTCGCGATACAGGCGCTCGATGCCATAGTCGGCGACATAGCCGGCCCCGCCGAAGATCTGCACGGCACGATCCGCCACGCGGCCGACCATCTCGGAGGCAAACAGCTTGGAGGCCGCCGCCTCCAGCGTCACGCCCTGCCCCGCGTCGCGCTTGCGGGCGGTCTCCATGACCAGAGCCTTGGCCGCCAGAGCCTCGGTCTTGCTGTCGGCCAGCATGGCCTGGATCAGCTGGAAGTTCGAGATCGCCTGACCAAACTGCTTGCGCTCGCCGGCATAGGCCACGCAGTCCTTGATCAGCCGCTCGGCCACGCCCACGCAGACGGCGGCGATGTGCAGGCGGCCGCGATCCAGCACCTGCATGGCCACCTTGAAGCCCTCGCCCTCCTCGCCCAGCCGATTCCAGGCCGGCACGCGGACATTGTCGAAGGTGACGTCGTGGATATGGGCGCCTTGCTGGCCCATCTTCTTCTCGGGCTTGCTCACGGACAGGCCCGGCAGGCCGCTGGGGACCAGGAAGGCCGAGACGCCAGAGCCGCCCTTGGTCTCGGGACTGGTCCGGGCCATCACCGTGAACAATGAAGCCTTGCCGGCATTGGTGATGTAGCGCTTGGAGCCATTGAGCACGTAGTCGTCGCCGTCGCGGATAGCCAGGGTGCGGACAGAGGCGCTGTCGGAGCCGGCTTCCGGCTCGGTCAGGGCAAAGCTGGTGATGATCTCGCCCGAGGCGATGCCGGGCAGCCACTTGGCCTTTTGCTCGTCGGTTCCGAACATCACCAGACCCTGGCTGCCGATGCCGACATTGGTGCCGAACGCCGATCGGAAGGCCGGAGAGGTTCGGCCCAGCTCGACGCCGACCAGGCATTCCTCTTCCATGTTCAGGCCCAGGCCGCCGAACGCCTCGGGGATCGACAGGCCAAACAGGCCCAGGCCTTTCATCTCGTCGATGACGTCCTGCGGAACCGCGTCATCCTCGGCCACCTTGGCCTCGATGGGCCGCAGGCGCTCGGCGACGAAGCGGGCGACCATGTCGAGCAGTTGGTCGCGGGTTTCCAGATCGAGGGCCATGGGGTTTCTTCCTGCGTCAAACACTTGTTTTGACGCGGACTGTAGCCGTCAAGCTCAGGAATGGAAGGGCCGGCGCGCGACACGCCGGCCCTAAGTCGCCTTGCCGCTAGGTTCGCTCGGCGCGCGCCAGCAGGCTGTTGCGCATGCCAAACGCCACATAGACCACCACGCCGATGCAGTGGGCGTAGAGGAAATACAGCTGGGTCTTGGTCGGAAGGCTGGAGAACAGATACAGGCAACCCAGGATCGCGCCCGAGGCCACGACCGGCCAGAGCGGCGTCGAGAACACCCGCTGGCGGTCCGGATCCTTGATCCGCAGGATGATCACCGACAGGCCCACAGCGATAAAGGCCGCCAGGGTGCCGGCATTGGCCAGCTCGGCGATGTCCTTCAGCGACAGCCAGCCCGAGATCAGGGCCGACAGGGCGCCGGTCAGCAGGGTCATCAGCACGGGCGTGCCGGTCCTGGCGTTGACCCGGGCCAGGGTCTTGGGCAGCAGGCCGTCGCGGGCCATCACGAAGAAGATCCGGCTCTGGCCATACATGAAGGCCAGGATCACGGTCGGCAGGGCGACCACGGCGGCCAGGGCCACCAGCTGGGCGACCTTGGGATGGTTCAGGCTTTCCAGGATGAAGACCAGCGGGGCCTCGCTCTTGGAGAACACTTCGGTGCGCGAGGCCCCGATCGAGACGGCGGCCACGACCATGTAGATCGCGGTGCAAACGGCCATCGAGCCGACGATGCCGATGGTCAGGTCGCGCTTGGGGTTCTTGGTCTCCTCAGCGGCGGTCGAGACCGCGTCAAAGCCGTAGAAGGCGAAGAAGATCAGGCTGGCGGCGGCCATGACGCCCACCTTGATGCCGTTAGCGTCGGGGGTGGCGGCGAAGCCCTGGGGCATGAACGGCGTAAAGTGGCTGATGTCGAACGCGGGGATGCACAGCACGACAAAGACGGCCAGAGCGATGATCTTCACCGCCACCAGCACCATGTTGATCGTGGCGCTCTCCTTGGTGCCCAGGGCCAGCAAGCCAGCGACGGCGAACGAGATGATCACGGCGGGCAGGTTGACGATGCCACCCATGTGGGGTCCGGCCAGCAGCATCTCCGGCGTGCCGATCATCCGGAACAGGCCCGTGGCGTGGGCTGACCAGCCGACGGCGACAGCCGCGCAGACCAGGGTGTATTCGAGGATCAGGCTCCAGCCGACAAACCAGGCCACCGGCTCGCCCATGGCGACGTAGCTGTAGGTATAGGCGCTGCCCGAGGCGGGGATCATGGTCGACAGCTCGGCGTAGCACAGCGCCGCGCAGGCACAGACCGCGCCGGCGATCAGGAACGACAGGATCACACCCGGTCCGGCCAGACCCGCACCGATGCCGGTCAGGGTATAGATGCCGGTGCCGACGATAGCCCCGACGCCCAGGGCGACCAGATGCGGCCAGCTCAGGGTCTTCTTCAGTTGATGGCCGTCATGGCCCGCCGCGATGGCGTCGATCGACTTGCGCCGCGTCCAGAAACTCAAGGTCATTCCCTCCGACTTGATCTTGCGCCGCGACCATGGGCTGGGCGGCGTGCTTCGCCAAGACGTGCGCGATCGGCTGGGGTATTTCCTGCCGAAGATTGTCGGTGGGGCGTGCCTTGCCCGCAAATTCTCTCCGGCGAACCGCGACGCCTAGAAGAAGGCTCGCGTCAGGCCATAGGCCAGTGCCGCCACCGCCAGGGTGGAGAGGCCCAGGGCTGCAGCCAGCTTTGGCTTGAGCTGCAGCAGGGCGGCGGGTCCCAGCTTGGCCGAGATGGCGCCGACACCGGCCAGCAGCAGGAAGCTCGACAGTGTCGCCAGGGTGGCGACCAGCGCTTCGGGCAGCAGGCCAAGACCGCGCAGGGCGGCCAGGGCGGCGAAGCCCAGGACGAAGAGCGGCGGCCCCTTGAAGCCGGTTTTGCCACAGCCGTCGTGGGTGCGGCTCAGCAGCACACCGATCAACACCACGGCCGGGCCCAGCCAGACGATGCGGGCCAGCTTGGCCAGGGCTGCGGCGCTGGCGGCGTCCGGCGAGACCGACGAGCCCGCGCCGGCCACCTGGGCGACGTCGTGGATCGAAAGACCGAAGAATACGCCGGCCTGGTGCGCCGTAAAGCCCAGGGCGTGCGCGATCGGCGGATAGGCCAGCATGGCCACGGTCGAGAGCAGATTGACCCCGATGATCACCAGGGCGGTCGTGCGCTGGTTGGCCGGACTGGCCGGCGCGGCCTGCGAGGCGGCGAGTGCTGCGGAGGCGCCGCAGATCGAACAGGCCGCCGCGGCGATCAGGGCCTCGGCCAGGGGCAGGCCCAAAGCCATGCCGACCCCGGCGCCGACGGTGAGACCGCCCAGCACCACCGCGCCGCTGGCCAGGATCGCAGGCCCGCCCAGCAAGGCGAACTCGCTCCAGGTGATCTGGGCGCCCATCATGGCCACGCCCAGGCGCAGACCCGGCTTGGCCCAGATGTCGAGGCCGGCCGCCAGCCTGGCGCCGAGGCCCAGGGCGCCCAGCCCCATGCCCAGCACCACCGCCAGAAGCGGGGCCGGCGCGTGCAGCAGGTGCGACAGCGGTTTGGCCAGCAGGGCGATCACGAGGCCCGCGATCAGGCCCGGCCAAAGCTTGCCCGCCTCAAAGCGGAAAGCGCCCAGTCTGGCGACAGCGGCGTTCATCCCTGGACGGGGGCCGCGTCGAGGCCGCGTGTCTTCTCGGCCAGGGCGCAGCGACGGCCCAGGCGCTCGTCGAGGCGGCGGACGGTGTTGCTGCCGGTGCGCTCGAAGGCGAAGGGCAGCAGGCCATGGACCAGGCAGGCCAGACCCGCGCCGATCAGGGTGAAGCCAAAGCTCCAGGCCACGCCCATGTGCTGGCCATAGGTCTCGCCAACCGCTTCCGGATGGCGCGTGAACGGCTTCAGCATAAGGACCCCCAAATCGTCGTCAGGCTCCAAGCATGAAGCGGAATGCGAGAATGGCATTACTGGATGTGCTGTCCTTTTCGCCTTATGGAGAATTCCATTCTCGAACGGGCGGCAAATGAAGATGATTGATCTGGATCACATCGACCGCAGGCTTCTGGCGATCCTGCAGGAAGACTCCACCGTCCCGATCGCCGAACTGGCTGAACGCGTGGGGCTGACCCAGACGCCGTGCTGGAAGCGGATCAAGCGACTGCAGGACGCCGGGGTGATCACCGCCCGCGTCGCCCTGCTCGACCGCGACGCTCTGGACCTGTCCCTGACCGTGTTCGTGGCCGTGAAGACTGGCCGCCATGACGAGGCCTGGCTCACGACATTTGCCGCCGGGGCCCGCGCCCTGCCCGAGGTGGTCGAGTTCTACCGGATGAGCGGCGACGTCGACTATCTGCTCAAGGTCGTGGTCCGCGACATCGCCGCCTATGACCGTTTCTACAAGCGCCTGATCGCCACCGCCCCGCTCACCGACGTGTCGTCCAGCTTCGCGATGGAGCAGATCAAGTTCACCACCGCCCTGCCGATCACCACGGCCTGATGGCGTCTTGATCCTGTCACCCTTGCAGCCGCAACTGCGGGGGCGATAGCGGAGGACGGACCATGGATACGACGCGACGGGGCTTGTTGATCGGCGGGGCGGGGCTGGCCCCGGCCCTTGCGGTCGCAGCCGAGACCTCGGTCGATCCGAAGGCTCCGCCGGCGATCCGCGCCCATCTGGGGGTCACCGAAAACCCCTACGGCCCCAGCCCTGCCGCCCGCAAGGCGGCCATGAAGGCGCTCGACGACACGCCCTATTACGCCTGGTCGCTGGAGCCGCCGCTGATCGCGGCTATCGCCAAACGCGAGGGCGTCGATCCCGATAGGGTGGGCCTGTGCAACGGCTCGCTGGAAGCCCTGTCGCTGCTCTCGACCCATTTCTCCAAAGCCGGCCCCATCGTCGCGCCGCAACCGACCTATGCGACGCCCCTGCTCTATGCCGAACGGCAGGGCGCCAAGCTGGACTGGATCCCGGTCACCGGCGACCACCAGATCGATCTGCCGGCCCTGGCGACCAAGGCCGAAGGCGCGGGTTGCGTCTATGTGTGCAATCCCAACAATCCGACGGGCTTGTTGATGGACCCGGACGCCCTGCGGGCCTTCTGCATCGCGGCGGCGAAATCCGCGCCCGTGATCGTCGACGAGGCCTATATCGAGATCAGCCCCGATCCCGTCCGCCACTCGATGATCGACCTGGTCAGGGCCGGTCATGACGTGATCGTCGCCCGGACCTTTTCCAAGGTCTATGGCATGGCCGGCCTGCGGGTGGGGTTCATCATCGCCCAGCCGCAGCGGGTCAAGCAGCTGAAAAGCCTGATCCCGACCCACAAGGGCCGCCCCGGCCTGGCGGCGGCCCTGGCCTGCTATGGCGACGCAACCTATCTGGCTGGAACCAAGGCCTATCTGGAAGGCTGCCGCGAGAAGATCTACGCCATCTGCAAGGCCAATGGCCTCAGCTACCTGCCGTCGTTCGGGACCTATGTCTTCATCGACACCGGCAAGCCCAACCTCGCCTTTCAAAAGACCCTGGCGGCGATGGGCGTCGAGGTGCGGGTGTTTGACAGTCCCCTGCACCCCACCTGGATCCGGGTCGGAACGGCCAGCCCGGCCGAGCTGGATATCTTCGCCGAGGTCTTGCCTGGAGCGCTGAAGGCCTGGCCCGCTCGCCTGTCAGGAGGGCGACGGATCGGCCCGGAGGCGGGATGATCTGGCGAAGACTGTGACTCCCGTCACATACGCCTTCGCGTTCGTGGCTCAGTATGGGCGTTGGCAAAGGCGCGCCCAAGCCCTGCGCGCCTTTCCCGCGATGAGAGTACGGTGGGGACCGATGACTGGTGTAGTTTCTCGTCCGCGGGCGGATCTCTCGCACGCGGAGGGCCTTAGGCCACGCGTCGCGTGGGATCCGGCCAAGCGCGTCTTCGACGCCGTCGCGGCCTTGGCCCTGCTGGTGCTGTTCGCGCCGTCGCTGCTGCTGGTGGCGCTGCTGATCCGTCTGGAATCGCCGGGCCCGGTGTTGTTTCGCCAGGCCCGGGGCGGCCTGAACGGGCGGCTGTTCATGATCTACAAGTTCCGCTCCATGCGCTGCGACGACGGCGGCGAGACCGTCGTGCAGGCGGCGCGCGTCGACGACCGGATCACCCGTGTAGGGCGCTTTATCCGCAAGACCAGCATCGACGAACTGCCGCAACTGCTGAACGTCCTCAGGGGCGACATGTCTCTGGTCGGTCCTCGTCCTCACGCCCGGGTCCATGACGAGCACTATGGCGGACTGATCCCCGGCTACGCCCTGCGCCAAACGGCGCGTCCGGGCCTGACGGGCCTGGCCCAGATCCAGGGGCTGCGCGGCGGCACCGAAGATATCGAATCGATGGCCCGGCGCGTCAGGGCCGACATCGCCTATATCGAGACCTGGTCCTTCGCGGCCGACCTGCGGATCATGCTGCTGACCGCCCCGCATTTGCTGACGGCGGAAAACGCTTACTAGGTTCTAGTCCGGCCACAAATCCTGAATGTCGCCCTTGCGGTTGAGCATGTGGGTGGCCCGCTTGATCACCGCCAGCAGGCGCGCCTTCCGACCATCGCTATCGTAGGTCAAGGTCGAGCGGGCCAGGCCTTCCAGCATGAAGCGGGCCAGGTCGCGGCTGGCCTGAAACCGTGGCCCGGCGCCGGCGTGCAGGATCTTCAGGAAGTGATCGCCGGCCTGGGCGCGGTCGAATTCAGCCTGGGCCGGGGCCAGCAGGGCCTGGATGGCCGGATCGGTGCGGCCAGCGGCCTCCAGCTCGGCGAAGGCCATGAACGGCACGCTCTGCAGCAGGTCCCAATAGCTGTCGATGGCGTGCTCGGTCACGTCGCCGCCGGGCGACAGGGTGTCGGCTGCGGCGCGGAACAGGGCCGAACGCTCGGCCTGGACATGGGCCACGGCGGCCTCGACCAGAGCCTCGCGGGTCGGGAAATGATACAGCATCGCCCCGCGCGTCAGGCCCGCCGCATCCGCAATGATCGGATTGCTGGCGGCGTGATAGCCGATCCGGGCGATCAGCTGCATGGCGCAATCGAGAATCCGCGCCCGCGTCTTCAACGATTTCGGCGTATCCTTGGCGAGGCGGGCGGCATCCATCGCCCTGATCTAGTGCGGCCCATGCTGCATCGCAACGGTCGTTGACCGCCTTGCGTCGCAAGGCGCGGCGTGGCACCGCTCGCAGCGCGCCCGGCCTGCTGCCTCGCCAGGGCCAGCGCCTGTTTTAGAGGCGAAGCGGTGCCTTGCCGAGGGGCGCCGGAGACGGGCCAAAGGTTACCAAAGGCTGAATGTCGCGGCCGGGTTTCATCAAAGCGACATGCAATCAGCTTAATCGCCGGAGCTCTCGCCGAAGGTCGCGACCAATCCGGGGGCGGATCGACCAGGCGCAGCAACCGGGGACCTGCATGAGCGCCGAATCCGCTGTCCGCCATTATCGCAGCATCTTCATCAGCGACCTGCATCTGGGCACTCGGGGATGCCAGGCCGAGCTGCTGCTGGACTTCATCCGCCATGTCGAGTGCGACACGCTCTATCTGGTGGGTGACATCATCGACGGCTGGAAGCTGCGCAGCGGGTGGTACTGGCCGCAGGCCCACAATGATGTGGTCCAGAAGATCCTGCGCCTGGCGCGCAAGGGCACCGAGGTGATCTATGTCCCCGGCAATCACGATGATCGCATCCGCGACTTCTGCGGCGTGCATTTCGGCGGTGTCGTGGTGGCCCGCGACGTGATCCATGAGACCGCCGACGGCAAGCGCTACCTGGTGGTTCACGGCGACGAATTCGACGGTGTGGTGCAGCAGGCCAAGTGGCTCGCCTTCCTCGGGGATTGGTCCTATAGAACCATCCTGATGCTGAACACCTTGCTGAACCGCGCTCGGCGACGCATGGGTTTCGGCTACTGGAGTCTCTCGGCCTATCTGAAGGTCAAGGTGAAGAACGCTTTGCATTTCATTGAGAACTTCGAGTCCGCCGTGGCCGACGAGGCGCGCCGCCGGGGCGTCGACGGCGTGATCTGCGGGCACATTCACAAGGCCGAGATGCGCGACATAGACGGAATCACCTACGTCAACGATGGTGACTGGGTGGAAAGCTGCACCGCCCTCGTCGAACATGCCGATGGTCAACTTGAAATCCTCGAATGGGCCAAGCTGCGCTCGTGGTCGGTGATCGACCGCAAGCTGGCCACGCCCGCCACCGAGCCCCTGCCGGAGCCTGCCGCCGCCTGATGCGGATACTTCTCGCCACAGACGCCTGGGAACCTCAAGTCAACGGCGTGGTTCGCACCCTGACCCGGGTGGTCGACGAACTGCGCGCCATGGGCCACGAGGTCGATGTCGTCAGCCCCGACCAGTTCCCCACCTTCCCGCTGCCGACCTATCCGGAAATCAAGCTGGCGATCGGCGCCTATGAGCCGGTGCAGGATCGCTTCAAGTCGTTCGAGCCCGAAGCGATTCACATCGCCACCGAAGGCCCGATCGGCCTGGCCGCCCGCCGCATCTGCCTGGAATGGAAGCTGCCGTTCACGACCAGCTACCACACCAAGTTCCCGGAATATGTCTCGGCCCGCCTGCCTTTGCCGCTGGCCGCCGGCTACACCTATATGCGCTGGTTCCACAAGCCCTCCGGGCGCCTGATGGTGGCCACGCCCACCATGCGCGACGAACTGGCCAAGCACGGTTTCCGCAATCTCTCGCCGTGGTCGCGCGGCGTCGACACCGACGTCTTCAAGCCTCGCGCTGCGGGCGAGCCCGACGTGTTCGCGGGCCTTGCGCGCCCGATCTTCCTCAATGTCGGCCGCGTGGCCGTCGAGAAGAATATCGAGGCCTTCGCCAGCCTGGATCTGCCCGGCACCAAGGTGGTGATCGGCGACGGTCCCCAGCGCGAGGAACTGGCCGAGAAATATCCCGAGGTGAAGTTCCTGGGCGCCAAGTTCGGCGAAGAACTGGGCCGCTATTTCGGCTGCGCCGACGTGTTCTGCTTCCCCTCCCTGACCGACACCTTCGGCCTGGTGATCCTGGAAGCCATGGCCGCCGGCGTGCCCGTGGCCGCCTTCTCGGCCCCCGGACCGATCGACATCATCCCCGGCTCCAACGCCGGGGCCCTGGCGCCGGGCCAGACCGACGGACTGCGCGAAGCCTGCCTGGCGTGCCTGGACCTCGACAAGACCGTGGTCCGCAAGTTCGCCGAGGGCTTCTCGTGGCGCGCCTGCGCCGAGGAGTTCTTCCGCAACCTGCAGCCCTATCCCGAGCCGGAAAAGACCCGGTTCTGGCGGCGGCTGCGGCGGCTGGCGCGCCTGCGCGGCCGGACGGCGGCCTAGAGCCCTTCAACACTTGCCCCCTCCTGACCTGCTTCGCAGGTCGTCCTCCCGCGTAGGGGGAAGATGAAACGCGCCGACCTCATCTTCCCCCTTCGGGGGAAGACGGCTGCGCAGCAGCCCGTAGGGGGCAAGTCTGGCGGACACGGGCTCTCAGCCTCACGCGATCACTCGCTGAGTTGGTGTGGGGAGGCGCGAAGCGGCCGGGACGAACCCGGATGACCGTGATGTGTGTTTTGCGTTTCGGCTCGACCTGTCCGCTTCGCAGAAGCTGTTCTTGCGTGAGGATTGGGCCAAGC